>NZ_JASDCZ010000023.1:0-26350 GCF_030407635.1 Micrococcus sp. APC 4021 | reverse complement strand
GGCGCGCACCGTGCCGAGCACGGCGAGCGCGTCGGCCTCCGTGCCGCCCGAGGTGAACACGACCTGCCCGGCCCGGGGCCGCTCAGCGCAGGGCGGCGACCGTCCGGACGGCGTCGACGATCGCGTCCGCCGCGGCCTCGAGCAGCGGGGCGTCGGCGTCCGGGCCGAACGTGCAGCGCAGGGCCGTGCGGGCCTCGTCCTCGCTGAGGCCCAGCGCGAGCAGGGCCGGGGACGGCTCGGCGTCGTGGGCCGAGCACGCGGACCCCGCCGAGGCCAGCACGCCCCGGCGGGCCGCCTCCTCCAGCACCGACTCGCCGTTCACGCCGGGCAGCACGAACGAGGCGTGACGCGGCAGCCGCCGCGCGGGATGGCCGGTCAGCCGCGCGTCGGGCACGAGCGCCCGGACGCCGTCGAGCACGCGCGCCGCGAACCGGTCCCGCAGCCCGGACCACGCGTCCGCGGCCGCGGTGCGCTCCGCCTCGGCCTCCTCGAAGGCCGCCGCGAACCCGGCGGCACCGGCCACGTTCTGCGTCCCGGACCGCCGGCCCCGCTCCTGGCCGCCGCCGGGCACGAGCGGTTCCAGGGCGTGACCCGGGCGCACCCACAGCGCGCCGACCCCCTTGGGCCCGCCGACCTTGTGCCCGGACAGCGCCACCAGATCCGCCCCGAGGGCGCGCACGTCCACCGGGATCTGCCCCGCGGCCTGCACCGCGTCCACGTGCAGCGGCACGCCCGCCTCCCGGGCGACGGCGGCCAGCTCGGCCACCGGTTGCACCGTGCCCACCTCGTTGTGGGCCAGGTGCACGCTGACCAGCGCAGTGTCCGGGCGCAGGCGGGCGGCGAGGTCGTCCGCACAGGTCAGGCCGTCACGGTCCAGCGCGAGGTGCTCGACCTCGACGCCGTGCAGCCGGGCCAGCTGGTCACAGGACTGCCGCACCGCGCTGTGCTCGATCCCCGTGGTCAGCACGTGGCCCGCCGGGCGGCCGGCGAGGATCCGGGCGCGCACCGTGCCGAGCACGGCGAGCGCGTCGGCCTCCGTGCCGCCCGAGGTGAACACGACCTGCCCGGCCCGGGCGCCGATCGCGCAGGCCACCCGCGCGCGGGCGTCCTCGAGCAGGGCCGCCGCCGCCCGGCCGGCCTCGTGCGCCGAGGACGGGTTGCCGTAGACGCCGGTGAGTGCGGGCCACATCGCCTCCAGTGCGCTGCGCCGGACGGGCGCGGTGGCCGCGTGGTCCAGGTCGAGGGCGGTGCTCATCGGCGCGGCGAGACCTCCTCGACCACGGCGTCCAGGCCCAGGTCCAGGGACTGGACGGTATGGGTCAGCGCTCCCACCGAGATCACGTCCACGCCCGTGGCCGCGATCGCCCCGATCGTCTCGAGGCTCACCCCGCCGGAGGCCTCGACGACGGCGCGGCCCGCCACGAGCTCGACGCCGGCCCGCAGCTCGGCCGGCGAGAAGTTGTCCAGCATGATCGTGTCGACCCCGGCGGCGAGCACCGCCGGGATCTGCTCGAGCCGGTCGACCTCCACCTCCACGTGGGTGGTGTGCGGCAGGCGGGCCATCCCGGCGCGCAGGGCCGCGGTGAGGGCCTCGCCCGGGTCGCCGGCACCGCCGAACCCCAGCGCGGCCAGGTGGTTGTCCTTGAGCATCACGGCATCCGAGAGGCTGAAGCGGTGGTTGTGCCCGCCTCCGTCCCGCACCGCCTGCCGTTCGAGCACGCGCAGACCCGGGGTGGTCTTGCGGGTGTCCACCACCCGCGCGTGCCCGCCGCCGGCGCGCACGGCGGCCACGTGGGCGGCCGTCGTCGTGGCGATCCCGGACAGGCGCTGGACGAGGTTCAGCGCCACGCGCTCGGCGCGCAGCACCGAGCGGGCGGGGCCCGCGACCTCGGCGACGACGGCGCCGGGGGACAGGTCGGCGCCGTCGGCCAGGTGCAGGGTGACGGACACGGCCGGGTCGACGAGCCGGAAGGCGGCCTCGAGGGCGTTCGTGCCGGAGAGCACCCCGGCCTCGCGGGCCACCACGCGCGCGGTGATCCGGGCCTGCTCCGGGACGAAGGCCTCCGAGGAGACGTCACCCCAGGGCGCGTCCTCGGCGAGCGCTGCGGCCACGATCCGCTCCACGTCCGGCCGCGGGGCCGGTGTCGTCGGGGCGCGGTCGGCCGGGGTCACGTCCCAGCCCCGGCGGACTGCGCGGCCGACTGCTTCGGCGCGACGGCCAGCATCCGCTCGAGCGCGGTGCGGGCCGGGTCGGCCACGGACGCGGGCACGGTGATCCGGTTGACCACGCGGCCGGCCACGAGCTCCTCGAGCACCCACGCGAGGTAACCGGGGTGGATGCGGTACATCGTGGAGCACGGGCAGATCACGGGGTCGAGGCAGAAGATCGTGTGCTCGGGGTGCTGGGCGGCCAGGCGCTGCACGAGGTTGATCTCGGTGCCGATCGCGAAGGTCGAGCCGGCCGGCGCCGCCTGGATGGCCTTGACGATGAAGTCCGTGGACCCGGAGGAGTCCGCGGCCTCCACCACGGGCAGGGGGCACTCGGGGTGCACGATCACCTGGACGTCCGGGTGCTCGGCGCGGGCCTGCTCGATCTGCGCCACAGTGAAGCGGCGGTGCACCGAGCAGAAGCCGTGCCACAGCAGGACCTTCGCGTCCCGCAGGGCGTCCTCGGAGTTCCCGCCCAGCGGCAGGCGGGGATTCCACGTCGGCATCTGCTCGAGTGGGATCCCCCTGGCGCGGCCCGTGTTCCGGCCCAGGTGCTGGTCCGGGAAGAACAGGACGCGCTGGGCACGCTCGAACGCCCAGTCCAGCACGGCCGAGGCGTTGGAGGACGTGCACACGATGCCGCCGCGCTCGCCGACGAAGCCCTTGAGGGCCGCGGAGGAGTTCATGTAGGTCACGGGCAGCAGGGGCACGCGCCCGTCGTCGTCCGGCTCGGTGCCGTAGACCGCCTCGAGCTGCTCCCACGCGTCCTCGACCGAGTCCAGGTCGGCCATGTCCGCCATGGAGCAGCCGGCGGCGAGGTTGGGCAGGATGACGGCTTGGTCCGGGGTGGAGAGAAGGTCCGCGGTCTCCGCCATGAAGTGCACGCCGCAGAACACGATCGCCTCCGCCTCGGGCCGGCCCTGGGAGGCCCGCGCGAGCTGGAAGGAGTCGCCCACGAAGTCGGCGTGCTGGACGACCTCGTCGCGCTGGTAGAAGTGGCCCAGCACGACGACGCGTTCGCCGAGTGTCTGCCGCGCGGCGCTGATCCGGGCGTGGAGCTCCTCGTCGGAGGCCCGCTGGTACTCCTCGGGGATGCGGCCCTGCACGGGGGCGTCGGCCGGGACGACGTCGTCCTGCGATGCGCCGGGGCCGTAGGCGGGTAGGCCGGCGTCGAACGCCCAGGGGCCGCGGGTCAGGTCGGGGGAGCACGAGGAGCCGCGCGCGGCGTCCTTGTCGATCAGGGTCAGGGTGCGGGCCACCGAGGCGGTGGTCCCGGTCGGGGTGGTCATGGGTGACTCCTGGGTCGGGGCTGGTGGGTCAGCGGCGGGCATCCGGCCCGGCGGGATCGGGGTCGGTCCCGGGCCCGGCGGGCCGGTAGCGGTAGAGCTTGGGCGGGCGGTGCGGGGTGCCGCCGCGGACCTCGCCGGTCTCCTCGAGGGCCCCGGCGGCGAGGGTGGCGCGGCGGAAGTTGGCGGCGTCGAGGCCGCGGCCGAGGACGGCCTCGTGCACGGCGCGCAGCTCGGCGAGGGTGAAGGAGGGCCCCAGCAGCGCGTGCCCGACGCCGGCTCGCGGCAGGTCCGCGCGCAGGCGCGCCACGGCCGCCGCCAGGATCTGCGCGTGGTCGAACGCCAGCGCGGGCGGCGCGTCGGCCCGGTGCCAGCGCACATGGACCCCGATGGGCAGCCCGGCCACGTCCGGGTCCGGGCGGGACGCCGGGGCGGCGCCGTCGTCGTCCAGGACGGGGCTGAGCGCCCAGTGGGCCACCGTGAGGACGCGTCCGGTGGGGGAACGGTCCACGGCGCCGAACGCCGCCAGCTGCTCGAGGCGACGGACGGGACCGGGCACGCACTCGGCGGCCACGCGTGCGGCGACGTCGGCCAGCTCCTCGTCCGCGCCGAGCCACGCGCCCGGCAGCGCCCACCGGTCCAGGAACGGCTCGCGCATCCGCGGGACGAGGGCGACGCAGAGGCGGGGCACGCCGTGCGGGTCCGGGCGCACGCCGAAGACGGCCGTGGACACGGCGACGCTGACGCGGGCCTCAGCGACCGGCATGGGACCTCCCGGGGCGGACTGGCGGGGCTGTTCGGGTCAGTATGACACTGTTCCCGCCCATCTCAGAGGGTCAAGATGACTGGAAGTCGGGGGAGGCACCGGCGCGGTCCCGCGCTAGCCTGAGTCGGGTGAACACGACCGCCGCCTCCGCCCCGTCCGACGCACCCCTGGCCTCCACCCGCATCGGGGAGGGCCCGCGCCGCGTCGCGTTCCTGCACGGCCTCATGGGCCGCGGCCGGAACTTCACCGGCCCGGCCAAGGAGCTGGGCGACGACTTCACGGTGGAGCTGATCGATCTGCCGGACCACGGCGCCTCGCCCTGGACGGACCGGGTGGACTACCGCGAGATCGCGGACCGGGTGGCCGCCCACCTGCGCGCCGGCCTCGCCGCCGACGGGCCGGTCCACCTGCTGGGCCACTCGATGGGCGGCAAGGTCGCGATGGTGCTCGCCCTGCGGCACCCGGAGCTCGTGGACCGGCTGATCGTGGAGGACATCTCCCCGCGGCTCTCACCGCAGGCCACGGACGAGTTCGTGCACCTGCTGGGCACCATGCTGCGCATGGACCTGGACGCGTACGACTCGCGGGCCGAGGCCGACGCCGCCATGGCCGAGCACGTCCACGACGCGCGGGTGCGCGGCTTCCTGCTGCAGAACCTGCGGCGCACGGCCGGGCACTTCGCGTGGCAGCCCAACGTGGCCATGCTCTTCGAGCACCTGCGGGAGATCGGCTCGTTCCCGGACCCGGTGGTCCCCGAGGATCCGGAGCGCGTGTTCGACCATCCGGTCCTGTGGCTGGCCGGCGCCGAGTCGGACTACGTCCAGGATGAGGACGTGCCGCGGATGAAGGAGCTGTTCCCGCGCGTCGTGCGCGTGACCGTCCGTGACGCCGGCCACTGGCTGCACGCCGACCAGCCCGAGGCCTTCGTCTCCGCGGTGCGCACCTTCCTCACCGCCGACTGACGGGGCCCGTCGGGAGACGGAGACAGCGCCGAGGCCCGCAGACGCGCCGCCACGTTCCGTGCGTAGCGGCGCGTCTGCGGGCCTCAGCGTCGGGCGCGGGTGGGGGCGGACCCGTCAGCCGCCGCATCAGTGGGCGGGCGCGGCCTTCTTTCCGCGCAGGCGTCCGACGAGCAGGACCACCCCGAGCGCGACCGAGCCCCAGAGCAGGCCCCACACAGCCGATGTCGCGGTGTCCGTGAGCCAGCCGAGGAACGCGCCGGCGGCGTGCGTGACGGGCTCGACGATCCCGTGCTGCACGGCGTAGGGCCACGGAACGCCCAGCGCGTCCAGCTCCACGAGGGCGATGTGGCCGCCCACCCAGAGCATCGCCACGGTGCCGATGACGGTCACCACGCGCAGCACGTGCGGCATGGCCTTGACCAGCCCGGCGCCGAATGAGCGGCCGCCGGAGGTCGAGGCGTTCTGGTGCAGGTGCAGGCCGACGTCGTCCATCTTCACGATCAGCCCCACGGCCCCATACACGCCCACGGTGATGAGGACGGCCACCACCGCCAGGACCGCCGCCTGCATCCAGAAGCCCAGGTCGGCCACCTCGTTCATGGAGATGACCATGATCTCCAGGGACAGGATGAAGTCCGTGGTGATGGCCCCGCGCACCACGGTCTCCTCGGCCTCCGGACCCCGCTCGACGGCGGGCTCTTCGTCGTCGGCATGCCCGTGGCCGGTGAGCTTGCCCCACACCTTGTGCGCGCCCTCATAGGACAGGTAGGTGCCGCCGGCCAGCAGCAGCCACGGCAGGATCCAGGGGGCGAGCCAGTCGAGCAGCAGCAGCGCGGGCAGGATGAACACGAGCTTGTTGCGCAGGGAGCCCTTGGTGATCCGCCAGATCATCGGCAGCTCGCGGGCCGCGGCCGCGCCGGCCATGTACTGCGGGGTCACCGCGGCGTCGTCGACCACCACGCCCGCCGCCTTGGCCGCGGCTCGTCCCGCTCCGGCGGCCACGTCGTCCACGCTCGCGGCGGCGAGGCGGGCGAGGGCGGCGACGTCGTCGAGCAGGGCTACGAGTCCGACCATGGTTCCTCCTGGGGTGGGTCCGACGGGCGCGCCGGTGCGCGGGCAGGGCGCAGGTTGAGCATAGCGGCGAGGACGGACACGCACCGGCCCGGTCCCGTGGGGGACCGGGCCGGTGCGTGCGCGGCCGACGAGGCCGCCGGTGGGCTCAGGCGTCGTTCTCGGTGGTCTCCACGGGACGGGAGCCCAGGCGACCGTCGATGCGGAGCAGGCCCGAGCCGTCGTCGCCGACGAGCTCGAGCTGGCCCACGATCTCGGAGACGGTGGCCTCCTCCTCGATCTGCTCGTCCAGGAACCAGTTCAGCAGCGGGCGCGAGTTGAGGTCGCCCGCGGACTCGGTGGCCCGGTACAGCTCGCGGATCGCCTCGGAGACCTTCTGCTCGTGCGCGAGCGCGGCCCGGAAGATCTCCAGGGCCGACAGGCCGGCCTGCACGGGCGGGGCCGGGATGGCGCCGATCGTCGGGAAGCTGTCCCGGTCGGCGACGTGGTCGATGAACTTGTTCGCGTGGACGATCTCCTCGTCCGCCTGGTGCCGCAGCCACGCGGCCATCCCGGACAGGTCCAGGTCGTCGGCGGCGATCGCGAGCTGGCGGTAGACCATGGACGCCTCGAACTCGAGGGTGATCTGGTCGTTGAACTTCTGCAGCAGGTCATCGGTGAGCTTCATGCCTCGAACTCTAGGCAGGCGGCCGGGGCGCGGTGAAGGCGCGCCCGCCCCTCATCGAGGAGCGACGACGGCGGGCGGCCGGTCCCGCCGGATTCGGCGCCCCGCGGTGCCAGCCCTAGGCTGGGCGCCGTGTCCGAGACCCGCCGCGCCCGCCCGGGCGTCGACCCCGCGTCGACGCCGCCCTCCGACGTGCCGCGGGGCCCGGGAGGCCGGGACGCGCTCGTGCGCCGCCGCGTGTTCCGGACGCCCCTGCTGCGCCGCGTGGTCTACGCGGTGGTCTTCGAGCTGCTCGCCATCCTCTTCACCACCGTGATCCTGGCGGCGCTCGGCAACGGCGGTGGGCCCTCGCTCGCCGTGGCGGTGGTGTCCTCGACCGTGGCCCTGCTGTGGAACATCGTGTTCAACTCGGTGTTCGAGACCCTCGAACGCCGCCTCGGGATCACGGGCCGGCCCTGGTGGGTGCGCGTGGCCCACGCCGTCGGCTTCGAGGGCGGGCTGATCGTGTTCCTCGTGCCCGCGGTGGCGCTGATCCTCGGCATCGGGCTGGGGGAGGCGTTCCTCATCGAGGCCGGCCTGCTCGTGTTCTTCCTCGTCTACGCCGCGGTGTACGCCTACGCGTTCGACTCGGTGTTCGGCCTGCCGGACTCGGCCGCCCGCGCCGAGGCCTGACCCGCCGCTCGGAGCAGGCGCGGCTCAGCGGGACGCCGGCAGCCCCAGGAACGCGCGGATCGCGGGCATCTCGCGGCGCACCTGGTCCAGGCCGAGCTCGTGGGCGGCGGCCAGCTTGGCCACGGACCGCTCGCCGTTGGCGATGGGCATGGTCTCGGGCGCGAACAGATAGGCCCGTCCCTGCCGCTCCATCTCGAACAGGCGCTCGCGGGTCGCGTTGTACCGGCGCCAGCGCGTGAGCAGGGCGTCCGCGACGGCGGGGTAGCGCCGGAAGGTGCGCTGGTAGAACGAGGGGAACCGTTCGGGCCGTTTCACGTACCCGCGCTCCCGGGTCAGGACCACGAGGACCTTCTCGAACCCCGCGTCCTCCGCCGCGGTCAGCGGGATCCCGCCGTCCACGCCGAGGGCGCCGTCCACGAACACGGTGCCCTCGGCGTGCACGGGGGGCATGAGGACCGGCATCGTGGACGACGCGCGGACGCGGACCATCAGGTCGGTCAGGGTGGTCATGTCGGAGCGGTCCCACCAGCGGGTCTCGCCGCTCGCGGCGTCGAACCCGCCCAGCACGAGCCGGGCGGGGTTCGCGCGGAACGTGGCGAAGTCGTAGGGCAGGTCCGCCTCGGGCAGGCCGGCGTGCTCGTAGATGTACTCGGCGTTGAACAGGCCCTTGCCGCGCAGGAAGCTCAGCCAGTTGCCGAACCGAGGATCGTCGGCGAAGTCCACGAACGAGCGCCGCGCACGGGCCGGGTCGCGGGACAGGTAGTTCACGGCGTTGGACGAGCCCGCCGAGATGCCGGCCACGAAGTCCACGTGGATCCGCTCGCGCAGCAGCTCCGCCACCACGGCCGAGGTGAGCGCGGCGCGCATCCCCCCGCCCTCGAACAGCAGCGCCGTGTCGGTGACGTTGGACGTCATGTGCTCGGTCATGGTCGGTCCCTCCGTGTTCGCCGTCCGCCGAGCAGGGCGCGGGTTGCTCCCGTCCGGCCGCGCCCATCCTAGGCTGTCCCCATGGCGACGACCCACATGAAGAGCACCCCCGTCCACACCGTCGGTGGGCTGCCCCAGGTGGGTGCCCCCGCCCCCGACTTCACCCTCACCGGGGCGGACCTGTCCCCGGTGACCCTGCGGGAGCTGCGCGGCCGCCGTGTGATCCTGAACATCTTCCCGTCCCTGGACACCGGCGTGTGCGCCGCCTCCGTCCGCGAGTTCGACTCCCGCGTCGCGGACCTCGGGGACACCACCGTCGTGGCCGTGTCCGCGGACCTGCCGTTCGCCGACGCGCGCTTCTGCTCGGTCGAGGGCATCGACCACGTCCGCAGCGGCTCTGTGTTCCGCTCGTCGTTCGGCGACGACTACGGCGTGCGCATGACCGACGGTCCGCTCGAGGGCCTGCTGGCCCGCGCCGTCGTCGTGGTCGACGCCGACGGCGTGGTCCGTCATGCCCAGCTCGTCCCCGAGATCTCCGAGGAGCCGGACTACGAGGCCGCCCTGGCGGCCGCCCGGGGCTGAGCGTGACGCCGCCGGGCTGGCCGCCGCGCGCACGACGCTCGCCCCTGGCGTTCGTCATCGCGCTGTTCGGCGTACTCGGGGCGCTGGTCCTGGCCGGGGGCCTCACCGCGATCCTCGCCGGCCGGATGGTCGACGTCGCCGCGGACTCCACCCCGACCGTGCCCGCCGCCGAGGCCCCCGCCCGGGAGGCGGGCGCGCTCGCGGCGGGCCTGACCCACATCCACGACGGCGTGACGGTGGACTGGTCCGCATCGGCCCACGACGGCTCGTCCCTGGACCCGGGCCAGCCGGTCGCGGACGCCCCGGGCATCCTCCTCGTGGAGACCGCCCTCGGCGCCCGCACCGGCACGGGGACCGGCATGGTGCTCTCCCCGGACGGGCTGGCGGTGACCAACTACCACGTGGTCGAGGACTCCTCTGAGGTGCACGTGGTGGTCGCGGACACCGGCGCGCGGCACACGGCCACGGTGCTCGGGCGCGATGCCGAGCACGACATCGCGGTGCTCGACGTCGAGGGCGTCTCAGACCTGCCGGTGGCCAGCGTCTCGCTGGACCCGATGCGGCGCGGGGACCAGGTGGCCGCCGTCGGCAACGGCGGGGGCCAGGGCTATCTGACGGCCGTGCGCGGCACCGTGCTCGGCACGGACCGCTCGATCATGGCCGCGGCCGAGGGCACCGATCAGTACGCGCGCCTCTCCGGCCTGATCCAGACGGACGCGGACGTCGTGCCCGGCTACTCCGGCGGCCCGGTGGTGGACGACGCCGGCCAGGTGGTCGGCGTGACCGTGGCGGCCAGCGACGGGACCACCGCAGACGAGGTGGACGGCTTCGCGATCCCGCTGGAGGTGGCCTTCGACGTGGTGGACCAGGTCCTCTCGGGCGAGGAGACGGACACCGTGAGCATCGGCGCGGACGGCGCCCTGGGCATCATGGTCGGCGCGGATCCCGACGTCGGCGTCGTGGTCATGCAGGTGGACGCGGGCTCGGCGGCCGAGCAGATCGGCCTGGTCGAGGGCGATGTCATCCTCGAGATCGAGGGACGGCCCGTCGGCGACAACGCCTCCCGGATGTCCCGCCTGGTCAACGACCACAACGTGGGGGACCGGATCACCGTCCAGTGGCGCACCGCCGACGGCGAGGTGCGCGAGGCCGAGGCGGTCCTGCAGCCGGCCCTCGTGAACTGACCGGCCCCCCGGCGCTCAGGAGAGCAGGTCCAGTGAGAGGGCCATCGCGGCCACGCCCAGCAGCACGCCGCCCAGCGCCGCGGCGCGGCCCCCGGCCGCCCGGGCGGCGGGCAGCAGCGCGTCGAGGCTCACGGTCACCATCACGCCCGCCACGGCCGCGAAGACGGCGGCCACGAGCGCGGGCGTGAGGAACGGGGCCAGCAGCAGCCAGCCGATCAGCGCGCCCAGCGGCTCCGCGATCCCCGTGAACGCGGCCCACGCGAAGGCCTTGCGCCGCGATCCGGTGGCCTGCCGCACGGGCACGGCCACGGCCACTCCCTCCGGCACGTTGTGCACGGCCATCGCGACGGCCAGCGCGAGGCCCACCGACGGATCCTGCAGAGCGCCGGCGAAGGTGACGAAGCCCTCCGGCAGATTGTGCAGGCCGATCGCCAGGGCCGTCACCGTGCCCAGGCGCAGCATCCGCCGCCGGTCCAGGCCGGCCTGGTCGTCGACGTCGTCCGGCATCTCCGAGACGGGGTCGGGGACGGCGCGCTCGAGCAGCACGTAGGCGCCTGCGCCGAGGGTCAGGGCGGCCACCGCGACGGCGGTCGCCGCGGGGCCGACCGCCCCGCCCAGTCCCTCGACGGCGGCCGGCAGCATCTCCAGGAAGGAGACCGCGAGCATGACGCCCGCGGCGAGGCCGAGGGCGGCCCCCAGCCCGCGGCCCGAGGGCTCGCGTCCGACGATCGCCAGGACGCCGCCCAGCACCGTGGCCAGCCCGGCGAACGTCGTGAGAGCGAGCGCGGTCCAGAACGGGTCCACGGGGGAGGGCCTCCTGACGGGCGGCGGGCGGGGTGCGACCATCCTAGGGACCACAGGAGGAGACCATGACCGAAACCGCCACCGGCCCCGGATTCGCCCTGCCCCGGGGCGTCGAGCCGGGCCGCGCCGTCGTCGTGGGCGCCGGACCCAACGGCCTGACCGCCGCCGCCCTGCTGGCCCGCGAGGGCTGGGAGGTGGACGTGTTCGAGCGGGCCCCGGTGCCCGGCGGTGCGTGCGCGTCCGCGCCGGTGCTGGGGGAGGGGACCGTGGTGGACCTCGGGGCGGCGGGCCATCCGTTCGGCGTCGCCAGCCCCGTGTTCCGGGAGCTGGGGCTGACGGACCACGGGCTCGCCTGGCTGCACCCGGCCGTGCCGATGGGACATCCGCTGCCGGACGGGCCGGCCGCCCTCCTGCACCGGGACCTCGAGGCCACCGCCGCGGGTCTCGGCGTCGACGCGCGGGCCTGGCGGGCCGTGCACGGGGCCCTGGTCGACCACGTCGACGAGATCCTGGCGGGCGCGCTTGGCCCGGTGCTGCGACCCCCGCCCCATCCGGTGGCGATGGCCCGCTTCGGCCTGCGCGCCCCGTGGCCGGCCGATCTGCTGGGCCGGGCGATGTTCCGCACGGCGGCCGCCCGCGCCCTGTTCACGGGCTCGGCGGCCCACGCGATCCTGCCCTCGAGCCGGCCCCTGACGGCGGCGTTCGGTGCGCTCTTCGGCGCGCTCGGGATGAGCTCGGGCTGGCCGGTGGCGCGCGGCGGGTCGGGGGCGATCGTCGACGCGCTCGTGGCGGTGCTGCGGGCGCACGGCGGGCGGCTGCACCTGGGTCACGAGGTCACGGACCTGCGCGCGCTGCCCGCCGCGGACGCCGTCGTGCTGGACCTGACCCCGCGCCAGGTGCTGCGCGTCGCCGGCACGGGCCTGCCGCCGCGATACGCCGCGGCCCTGCGCCGGTGGCGCCCCGGGCCGTCCGTGTCCAAGGTCGACTTCCTGCTCGACGGGCCGATCCCGTGGCGCGACGCCCGGCTCACGGGCGCGGGGACGGTGCACCTGGGCGGGACCGCCGCCGAGATCCGGCGGGCCGAGGACGACGTCGCGGCCGGCCGGATGCCGGCGCGGCCTTTCGTCATGCTCTGTCAGCAGCAGGCGGCGGACCCCACACGGGCCACCGGGCCCGCCCGGGGGCACACGGTCGTCTGGTCCTACGCCCATGTGCCCCACGGCCACCCCGGCGACGTCCGTCCGCTGATCGAGGCGGAGGTGGAGCGGCACGCACCCGGTTTCCGGGACCGGATCCAGGCCGCGGTCGCGATGCGCCCGGCCGATCTGGAGGCGTGGAACCCGAACCTCGTGGGCGGCGACATCGCGGGGGGATCGCTCGCGGGAGCGCGCGCGCTCCTGCGCCCCACTGCGTCGCCCCGGCCGCACCGGGCGGGCCGGGCCGGGCTGTATCTGGCCTCCGCCTCCACCCCGCCGGGCGCCGGCGTCCATGGCATGGGCGGGGCGTGGGCCGTGCGGACTCTGCTGGCGGACCGTCGTCGCTGACCGCGCCGGCACCCGGGTGCAGCGGCGCCGGGCCGGGGCCTGCCGGGGTGTCGGCGACCGCTGTGCGACACGGCTGAGACGGATCCGGATCCGGACTTTCGCGAATCGGAATGTGCCCGCTACAGTGTGGTCCATCTCACGGAACGTCCCGTCTCGACGGAACGGCCCGGGGGTCGTCTCGCACCACCAGCTCCCCACAGGGACGCGGGCGCGCGACGTCCTTGCACCTCTCATGAACGGAAGCACCTTCCATGAAGTACACGAAGCTCTCCGCTGCCGCGGCCCTGGCCGCCGGCTCGGCCCTCATCCTCTCCGCGTGCGCCCCGGGCGGCGGCAATGCAGGCGACTCCAGCAGCAACGGCTCCGGCGCCAGCCAGGGCGGCGACTCGGGCGCCGGCAACGTCATCGAAGGGGACAAGGGCCAGAAGCTCACCGCCGAGGCCTCCGGGCCGGAGCTGGCCGACCTGGGCGACGTCGAGACCCAGGACGGCTCCATCGCCTACTCGGTGGGCGCCGATGACTTCCTGTCCTACAACGGCCTGCAGTCGAACACGTACACCACGTACAACTCGGCCGTCGTGGACCGCATGTTCTCGTCCTTCTGGTACTTCGGCACCGACGGCTCGATCATCCCGAACAAGGACTTCGGCACGTACGAGAAGACCTCGGACGACCCGCTGACCGTGAAGTACACCATCAGCGACGACGCCAAGTGGTCCGACGGCACCCCCGTCACCGCGGGTGACTTCATCTTCCACTGGGCCGCGAACAACGACACGGTCAAGGCGGAGGGTTCCGAGACCCCGCTGTTCGACTCGATCTCCTTCGAGCAGGGCAAGTACATCCCGGAGGCGCCCGAGGGCGAGGCCGACGGCAAGGAGTTCACCGTCACCTACCCGGAGCCCTACGCGGACTGGGAGATCCTCATCAGCACCGCGCTGCCGGCGCACATCGTCGCCAAGGAGGCGGGCATGAGCTTCGAGGAGCTCGTCACCGCTGCGAAGGAGAAGGACGTCGAGGCGCTCACCCCGGCGGCCGAGTTCTGGAACGACGGCTGGGACTTCAGCCCCGGCGAGCTGCCGGACGCCTCGCTGGTGCCCTCCATGGGCCCCTACAAGTTCAAGGACGGCGGCTGGCAGGCCGGCCAGTCCATCACCCTCGAGGCCAACCCCGAGTACTGGGGCACCCCGCCGGCCACCAAGGAGCTCGTCCTCCGCTTCGCCGACCCGAAGACCCACGTGCAGGCCCTGCAGAACGGCGACCTCGACGTCATCGAGCCGCAGGCCACCGTGGACACCCTCCAGCAGCTCGAGGGCCTCGGCGACGACGTCAACGTCCAGACCGGTGACCAGCTGACCTGGGAGCACGTGGACTACAACCGCGGCGAGGGCTCGGTCTTCGCCGACTCCCCGGAGCTGCGCGAGGCCTTCGCCCTCTGCCTGCCCCGCCAGCAGATCGTGGACAACCTGATCAAGCCGATCTATGCGGACGCCCAGGTCATGAACCTGCGCGAGGTCTTCCCCTTCCAGGACAAGTACCAGGAGGTCGTGGACGAGGCCTACCCGAAGGAGATGGACGAGCCGAACATCGAGAAGGCGAAGGAGCTCGTCGAGAAGTCGGGCGTCTCCAAGCCCACGGTCCGCCTCGGCTACCAGGCCGGCAACCAGCGTCGTACCGAGACCGTCGCGCTCATCAAGAGCTCCTGCGACCAGGCCGGCTTCGACGTGCAGGACGCCAACTCGCCGGTGTTCTTCAAGGAGGTCATGCCGGCCGGTGACTACGACGCCGCCCTCTACGCCTGGGCCGGCTCGGGCCAGAAGGCCTCCGGCGCGAACATCTACCAGTCGGACGGCGCTCAGAACCAGCAGAGCTACAACAACCCCGAGGTGGACGCGGCCTGGGACAAGCTCGCCACCTCGCTGGACGAGAACGAGCAGCTGGAGCAGGTCAAGACCATCGAGAAGCTGCTCTGGGAGGACTTCCAGGCCATCCCGCTGTACGCTCACCCGGGTCTGGTCGGCCACAAGGCCGACGTCGCCAACGTGCGCGACACCGCCGCCCAGTCGGGTGCGCTGTGGAACGTGGAGCAGTGGGTCCGCGTCCAGGAGTGACGCCCCGCTGACCTCTGACCCGGCGGTCCGCCTCCCGCGGACCGCCGGCGTCGGGATCGAGGACAGAGCCCGGCCGGGCACCGGCCGGGCTCTGGCCGTGAACCGCGGCGAACCCGCACCCCTCCCTTTCCCTTGCACTCGCACGGAAGGTCACCCCCTGTTGTGCTGAAATTCATCCTCAAGCGCCTCGGCAGCTCCCTCCTGGTGCTGTTCGGCGCGTCGATCCTGCTCTTCTTCCTCGTGGCCCACTCGGGTGACCCCCTTCAGGACCTGCGAGAGTCACAGAACCCCAACCGCGAGACCCTCATCGCCGCCCGCACCGAATTCATGGGGCTGGACCAGCCCTGGTACGCCCGGTACTGGGACTGGCTCCAGGGCATCGGCGGCTGCGTCACCGGTCAGTGCGACCTCGGCCTCAGCCGGAACGGTCAGTCCGTCGCCGACCTGCTGAGCAACGCCGCGGCCTCCACGCTGCGCCTCGTGGTGCTCGCGACCGTCCTGGCGATCATCATCGGCATCGCGATCGGCATCATCACCGCGATCCGCCAGTACTCCGGTCTCGACTACGTGGTCACGTTCCTGATCTTCCTCTTCTTCTCGCTGCCCGTGTTCTGGGCGGCCGTCCTCCTGAAGGAGTACATGGGGATCCGGTTCAACGACTGGATCCGCAGCCCCGAGCTGAACTGGCCCCTCCTCATCGGGGTCGCCGTCCTCGCGGGCCTGGTCCTGCAGGCCGTCATGGCGGGCGACCTCAAGCGGCGCGCCTTCACGTTCGGCGCCACCGCCGCGTTCATCCTGCTCGCCGGCTGGGTGCTGTTCGCCGTCGACTTCTGGCGGCATCCGCAGATGGGCCCGGTCGTGCAGCTGGTCATCGGCCTGGCCGCCGCCGTCGGCGCCACCGCGGTGATCTCCGGTCTGCGCAACCGATCGGTCCTCAAGGCCGCCCTGGTCACGGCCGCGATCGGCCTCGTCGCCTACTACGCCACCTACGGCCTGCTGTGGCGGACGCCGTCCGCGCTGCTGCTGGCCGGCCTCGGCGTCATCCTCGTGCTGGTGGCCATCCTGGTGGGCCGCCTGCTCGGCGGCTTCTCCAAGGGCTCGGCCGTGTCCGCGTCGCTGGTGACCGCCCTGATCATGGGCGTGGCGATCGTGGCGGAGCACCTGATGAACTACTGGCCGACCTTCCTGAAGGTCAAGCCGCGCCCGATCTCCACGATCGGCTCGGGCACCCCGAACCTGGACGCCCACTTCTGGGTGGTGTTCCTGGACCGCGGTGCGCAGCTGCTGCTGCCCACCATCCTGCTGACCATCATCTCGGTGGCCACGTACTCGCGGTACACGCGCTCCTCCATGCTCGAGGTCTCGCGTCAGGACTACATCCGCACCGCGCGCGCCAAGGGCCTGCCGGAGCGCCAGGTGATCCTGAAGCACGCGTTCCGCAACTCCCTGATCCCCATCACCACGATCATGGCCTTCGACTTCGCCGGCCTGATCGGCGGCGCCGTGATCACGGAGCAGGTGTTCGGCTGGAAGGGGATGGGCGAGCTGTTCGCCACCGGCCTGCGCGACGTGGACCCCATGCCCGTGATGGCGTTCTTCCTCGTGACGGGCACCGCCGCCGTGCTGATGAACCTCGTGGCGGACGTGCTCTACGCCGTCCTCGACCCCCGGATTCGAGTGTGAGCCAGATGACCACCAACAACTCCTCGACGACGGGCGCGCAGCTCGACGAGAAGCAGATCTTCGACCTCGCGGAGGCGGAGGACGCCAAGCTCCGCGCCAAGGCAGGGAAGTCCTACTCCCAGGGCGCCCTGGTCCGCAAGCGGTTCTTCCGCCACAAGGCGGCGATGATCTCCCTGATCGTGCTGGTCTTCATCACGCTGATGGCGTTCTCCTCCATCGGCTTCGCCGGCATCCCCGGCTGGTGGGACAAGTCCTACACGGCCGCGGCCTCCGTGGTGAACGGCGGTCGCCCGACGCTGTCGGTCGTGCCGCAGGCCTTCGGGGGCGAGGGCATCCGCTGGGGCGAGCACCCCTTCGGCCAGGACACCACGGGCAAGGACTACTTCGCCCTTGTGATGCGCGGGACCCAGCAGTCCATGATCATCGCGGCCATCGTGGGCCTGCTCTCCACCGTGATCGGCGCGATCGTCGGCGCCGTGTCCGGCTACTTCGGCGGCTGGGTCGACTCCGTGCTGATGCGCCTGACCGACCTGATCATCGTCATCCCGCTGCTCGTGCTCGCCGCGGTGCTCGGTCAGATGGCCAGCGGCATGAAGATGGGCATCCTCCCGCTCGCGGTGGTGCTCGGCCTCGTGTCCTGGACGTCCCTGGCCCGTCTCGTGCGCGGCGAGGTCCTGTCCCTGCGCGAGAAGGAGTTCGTGGCGGCCGCCGTCGCCATGGGCGCCAAGCCGGGCCGCCTGATCTTCAAGCACCTGCTGCCCAACACGATCGGCGTGATCGTCGTGAACGCGACGTTCGCCATCGCGGGCGCGGTGCTGCTGGAGACCTCGCTGTCCTTCCTCGGCTTCGGCGTGAAGGCGCCGGACTCGTCTCTGGGCCTGCTCATCTCCGACTATCAGAACGCGTTCACCACCCGTCCGTGGCTGTTCTGGTGGCCCGGCATGATCATCCTCGCGATCGCCCTGTCCGTGAACTTCCTCGGCGACGGTCTGCGCGACGCCTTCGACCCGCGCCAGGGTGCGGGCGCCCACCGCAGGCCCCGGTTCTTCGGCCGCCGCGCGGCCGCCACCGAGGCCGGTGCGACGACGGCGGGCGGTCTGGCCGCGGCCCCGACGGCCGGTCGGATCGAGGCCCCCGTGGAGGAGGCCGGCGGATCCGCACGGATCTCCGACGCGGACGAGGACGGTCAGCGATGAGCGCGAACGACAAGAAAGGCCGATCCATGTTCGGCAAGAAGAACCAGAACGACGTGACCGCCGGCGGGCAGGGCTCGCACGCGGCGTCGTCGGCCGACCTCGAGGCGCGCGGCGCCGCCGTGCCCGGGTCCTCCGGCGACGGCGGCGTGCCCCCGGGCCCCGCGACGAGCGCGATGGGCGTCGTGGCCCGCCACGACGACCTGGGCGGCGAGCCGGTGCTCGCCTTCCGCGACGTGGACGTGAAGTTCGCGACCGAGTTCGGCGAGGTGCACGCGGTCAAGGGCGTGACGTTCGACGTCAAGCCCGGCGAGGTCGTCGCCCTCGTGGGCGAGTCCGGCTCCGGCAAGTCCGTCACGAGCGCCACCGCCATGGGCCTGCTCCCGGGCAATGCGGACATCACCGGTTCCGTGAAGCTGGCCGGCCGCGAGGTGCTCACCATGACCCCGGGGCAGCTGCGCGACATCCGCGGTGACGAGGTGGCGATGGTGTTCCAGGAGCCCATGACGGCCCTGAACCCCGTCCTCACCGTGGGCGACCAGCTCACGGAGGCCCTCGAGCTGCACGGCATCGCCTACGGCACCGAGGCGGACAAGCGCGCCGTCGAGCTGCTCACCATGGTGGGCATCCCCGACGCCGCCACCCGGCTCAAGCAGTACCCCCACCAGTTCTCGGGCGGTCAGCGCCAGCGCATCGTCATCGCGATGGCGATCAGCTGCTCGCCGAAGGTGATCATCGCGGACGAGCCCACCACGGCGCTCGACGTGACGGTCCAGGCCGAGATCCTGGAGCTGCTGCGCTCCCTGAAGAACAAGATGAACACCGGCATCCTGCTCATCACGCACAACATGGGCGTGGTGGCGGACATGGCGGACCGCGTGTGCGTGATGCTCCACGGCGAGCTCGTGGAGCAGGGCTCGGTGCACCAGGTGCTCCAGCACGCCCGGCACCCGTACACCCAGAAGCTGCTCTCGGCGGTGCCGCGCCTCGGCGATCCCCTCGAGGTGGCGGAGCCGGAGCCGGTCACGGCCACGCAGACGCAGGCCCGGTACGCGATCGAGGCGGAGAACCTCCACCTCGAGTACGACCACCGCGGCAAGAAGAACCGCGTGGTCCACGACGTCAGCTTCCAGGTGGCCCCGGGCGAGATCCTGGGCCTGGTGGGCGAGTCCGGCTCGGGCAAGTCCACCATCGCCAAGTCGGTGCTCGGCCTGCTCACCATCGCGGAGGGCTCGCTGCGCATCCAGGGCCACGACCTGGCGACGATGCCCAGGGCCGAGCAGCGCGCCCTGCGCAAGAACATCGGCGTGGTCTTCCAGGACCCGGCGGCCTCGCTGGACCCGCGGTTCCCGATCGGCGACATCATCACCGAGCCGATGGTCGTGCACAAGGTGGGGGACCGGCGCTCGCGCCTGGCCCGCGCCGAGGAGCTGCTGGACGCGGTGCGTCTGCCGCGCTCCGTGGTGAACCGGTACCCGCACGAGCTCTCCGGCGGTCAGCGCCAGCGCATCTCCATCGCCCGCGCCCTGACCCTGGACCCCCAGGTGCTCATCGCGGACGAGCCGACCTCGGCCCTGGACGTGTCCGTCCAGGCCGCCGTGCTGGACATGTTCGCGGAGCTGCAGCAGCGCTACGAGTTCGCGTGCCTGTTCGTGTCCCACGACCTCGCGGTGGTGGACATGCTGGCCCACAAGGTGCTCGTCCTCAAGGACGGCCGCCAGGTGGAGCAGGGCCCCACGGAGGAGGTGCTCCACCGTCCGAAGGAGGAGTACACCCGTCGCCTCCTGGCGGCGGCGCCCGTGCCGGACCCGGACCAGCAGGCGGAGCGTCGCCAGGAGCGCCGCGAGTTCCTCGCCTCCCTCGGCGAGGGCGTCTACTGACCGCGCGGGTCGGCGGCGGGCGCGTCCCGCCGCCGGCCCCGGGCCCACCGGCCCGCCTGTCCACGGCGGCCCCTGCGCGTACAATCGCACGGGGGCCGCCGTCGTCGTGCGCCTCCACCCCTTTGATGTCGAACCGGACAGGACGCCCATGACCTCGACCGAAACCCGCCGCTCCGATCTGCGCAACGTGGCCATCGTGGCCCACGTGGACCATGGCAAGACCACGATGGTGGACGCCATGCTGCGCCAGACCGGTGCCTTCAACACGCACGGCGACGTCGCCGAGCGGGTCATGGACTCCGGGGACCTGGAGAAGGAGAAGGGGATCACGATCCTCGCCAAGAACACCACGGTGTTCTACTCCGGCCCGTCCGCCCCCGAGGGCGAGACCGTCACCATCAACGTGATCGACACCCCCGGCCACGCCGACTTCGGCGGCGAGGTGGAGCGCGGCCTGTCCATGGTGGACGGCGTCGTGCTGCTCGTGGACTCCTCCGAGGGCCCGCTGCCCCAGACCCGCTTCGTGCTCCGCAAGGCCCTCGCGGCCAAGCTGCCCGTGATCCTCGTCGTCAACAAGACGGACCGCCCGGACGCGCGCATCGACGGGGTCGTCTCCGACTCCATGGACCTGCTGCTCGGCCTGGCCTCGGACCTGGCCGAGGAGGACCCGGACCTGGACCTCGACTCGGTGCTGGACGTCCCCGTCGTCTACGCCTCGGGCAAGGCCGGCCGCGCCTCCCTGACCCAGCCCGCCGACGGCGCCCTGCCGGAGGCCGAGGACCTCGAGGCCCTCTTCAACGTGATCATGGAGCACATCCCGGCCCCGTCCTACACCGAGGGCGAGGTCCTCCAGGCGCACGTCACCAACCTGGACGCCTCCCCGTTCCTCGGCCGCCTCGCACTGCTGCGCATCTTCAACGGCACCCTCCGCAAGGGCCAGCAGGTCGCGTGGGCCCGCCAGGACGGCGCCCTGAAGACCGTGAAGATCACCGAGCTGCTGGCCACCAAGGGCCTCGAGCGCGTGCCCGCCGACGAGGCCGGCCCGGGCGAGATCGTCGCCGTCGCCGGCATCGAGGACATCATGATCGGCGAGACCCTCACCGACGCGGAGAACCCGAAGCCGCTGCCGCTGATCACGGTGGACGACCCGGCCATCTCCATGACCGTGGGCATCAACACCTCCCCGCTGGCCGGCCGCGTCAAGGGCGCCAAGGTCACGGCCCGCCAGGTGAAGGACCGCCTGGACAAGGAGCTGATCGGCAACGTCTCGCTCAAGGTGCTCCCCACCGAGCGCCCGGATGCGTGGGAGGTGCAGGGCCGCGGCGAGCTCGCCCTGGCCATCCTCGTCGAGCAGATGCGCCGCGAGGGCTTC
The DNA here is from genome assembly GCF_030407635.1 of Micrococcus sp. APC 4021. Lineage (NCBI taxonomy): Bacteria > Bacillati > Actinomycetota > Actinomycetes > Micrococcales > Micrococcaceae > Micrococcus > Micrococcus sp. APC 4021. Next base: position 5,441 of record NZ_JASDCZ010000023.1, on the reverse strand, counting down.
GAGCTCACCGTGGGCAAGCCGCAGGTGGTCACCCGGACCGTGGACGGCAAGGTCCACGAGCCGATGGAGCGCATGACCATCGACATCCCCGAGGAGTTCATGGGCGCGGTCACGCAGCTCATGGCCGCCCGCAAGGGCCGCATGCAGGAGATGTCCAACCACGGCACGGGCTGGATCCGCATGGAGTTCCTGGTCCCGGCCCGCGGCCTGATCGGCTTCCGCACCCGCTTCCTCACCGAGACCCGCGGCGCGGGCATCGCCTCCTCCTACGCGGCCGGCTACGAGCCGTGGACCGGTGAGATCGAGTACCGCACCAACGGCTCCCTCGTGGCCGACCGGGCGGGCTCCGCCACGCCGTTCGCCATGATCAACCTGCAGGAGCGCGGCACCTTCTTCGTGCAGCCCGGCGCCGAGGTGTACGAGGGCATGATCGTGGGCGAGAACTCGCGCGCTGACGACATGGACGTGAACATCACCAAGGAGAAGAAGCTCACCAACATGCGTGCGGCCTCCTCCGAGTCGTTCGAGGGCCTGACGCCCCCGCGCCGGCTCACCCTTGAGGAGTCCCTCGAGTTCGCCCGCGAGGACGAGTGCGTGGAGATCACCCCCGAGGACATCCGCATCCGCAAGGTCGTCCTGGACGCCAACGAGCGCCTGAAGGCCGCGCGCGCCCGCGCCCGTGCCTGACCGTCGCCGCGCCCGGCCCGCCGACGTGGTGGGCGGGGCGCTGCTCGGCGTCGGCGCCGGCGCGCTCGGCACCGCCGTCCATCTGAACCTGGCCTCCCTGCCGGGCGGCTGGACCCTGCCCTGGGGTGCGGTGCTGGCGCTCGTGCTCGTCGGCTCGACGCAGCGCTGGTGGATGGTCCGACGCGCGGGCCGCGGCGGGCACGCCCTGCCGGCGGGGGCCGCGGTCGTCGCCGGCGCGTTCACCGCCGTCCTGGCCCTGCAGCGCCTGCCGGTGGACGACGCCCTGGGGGTGTCCTGGACGGCCGGCCTGTGGGCGGCGGCGCCGGGCGCCGTCGTCGCCTCCGTGGCCTGGAACGTCGGCCAGCCGGCGCTCGGCCTGGTCCTGCTGGCCGTGGGCCGGCGGCTGGACCGCCGACCCGCAGGGGCCGCCGACGGCGCCACGCGCCCCCGCCGGGCGACTGTGACCGCCCGCGAAACGCGTCCGGGGGAGCGAGTACCCTGGACCGCAGCCCCGCAACCCCGTGCCCAGAGAGAGGTGGACGGTCAGCCATGACCTACGTGATCGCGTTGCCGTGTGTGGACGTCAAGGACAAGGCGTGCATCGACGAATGCCCCGTGGACTGCATCTACGAGGGTGAGCGCATGCTCTACATCCACCCGGACGAGTGCGTCGACTGCGGTGCGTGCGAGCCGGTGTGCCCCGTCGAGGCCATCTACTACGAGGACGACACCCCCGAGGAGTGGGCCGAGTACTACAAGGCCAACGTCGAGTTCTTCGACGACCTGGGCTCCCCGGGCGGCGCCGCCAAGCTGGGCATGATCGCCAAGGACCACCCGATCATCTCCGCTCTGCCCCTGCAGAACGCGGACGCCTGAGCCCCATGCTGACGCTGCCGGACTACCCGTGGGACACGCTCACCCCCTACCGTGAGCGTGCCGCCGCCCACCCGGACGGCGTCGCGGACCTGTCCATCGGCACGCCCGTGGATCCGACGCCGGCGCTGATCCGCCGGGCCCTGACCGAGGCCGCCGACGCGCACGGCTATCCGACGACGCACGGCACGGACGCCCTGCGCCGCGCGGTCGTCGACTGGTACGCCCGGCGCCGCGGGGTGTCCGGGCTGGACCCGGCGGCCGTGGTGCCCACGGTCGGGTCCAAGGAGTTCATCGCGTGGCTGCCCACGCTGCTCGGGCTCGGCGCAGGCGACGTCGTCGTCCACCCCGAGGCCGCCTACCCCACCTATGCAGTGGGCGCGCTGCTGGCCGGGGCGGAGGCCGTGGCCGCGGACGACCTCGACGCGCTGGCGCCCGAGGTGCGTGAGCGGGTGCGCCTCGTGTGGACCAACTCGCCGGCCAACCCCACCGGTGCCGTGCTGGACGCCGCGGCGCTGCGCCGCACGGTCGACGCCGCCCGTGGCGTGGGCGCCGTGGTGTGCGGGGACGAGTGCTACGCCGAGCTCGGCTGGGACGCGTGGGACGGGGCCGTCGTGCCCTGCATCCTGTCCGACGAGGTCTCCGGCGGCGACCTGACGGGCCTGCTGAGCGTCTACTCGCTGTCCAAGCAGTCCAACCTCGCCGGCTACCGCGCCGCGTTCGCCGCGGGGGATCCGCAGCTCGTGGCGACCCTGGTCAACACCCGCAAGCACGCGGGCATGATCGTGCCGGCCCCGGTGCAGCATGCGATGGCCGTGGCCCTGGCCGACGACGCGCACGTCGCGGAGCAGAAGGACCGCTACCGCCGCCGTCGGGACGCGCTGCGCACCGCGCTGGAGGCCTCCGGCCACACGGTGGACCACTCCGAGGCGGGGCTGTACCTGTGGACCCGGCGGGCGGACCTGGACCCGGCCGACGCCACGGCGCAGGACTCGTGGGACCTGCTGGGCGAACTGGCGGACCTGGGCATCATCGCCGGGCCCGGCGTGTTCTACGGTGCCGGCGGCGACGGCTACGTCCGCGTGGCGATCACCGCCACGGACGAGGCGGTCGCCCGGGCCGCGGCGAGACTCACGGCCCGCGGGCCGCGGACCGGCTGAGCCGGGGTCGGGGGCCGTCGTCGGGGGAAGCGACCGCGCGTCCCGGGCCGGTCCTTGATAGTTTGGAGCAGAGTCGTCCCCGCGTGGGCGCGCCCACATGGGCGTGCGAACCCGGGCCATCGAGAAGACAAGACGAGGGAGCACACCCGTGACCCATCACGAGTCCGTCCGGCTGACCGTCGGCGAGCAGAGCCTGGACCTGGGCGTCGAGCACGCCACAGAGGGCAACAACGGCATCAACATCGCCCCGCTCCTGAAGGAGACCGGCGACGTCACCTACGACCCGGGCTTCATGAACACGGCGAACGCCAAGTCGGCCGTCACGTACATCGACGGCGACCAGGGCATCCTGCGCTACCGCGGCTACGCCATCGAGGACCTCGCCGAGCACTCCTCCTTCATGGAGGTGGCCTACCTGCTGATCTACGGCGAGCTGCCCGAGTCCAAGGAGACCCTGGAGGCCTGGGAGACCAACATCCTGCGCCACAACATGGTGCACGAGGACCTCAAGCTGTTCTTCAACGGCTTCCCGCGGGATGCGCACCCCATGCCGGTGCTGTCCTCCTCCGTGTCCGCGCTGTCCACGTTCTACCCGGACTCCCTGGACCCCCACGACCCGGAGCAGGTCCACATCTCCACCGTGCGCCTGCTCGGCAAGCTGCCGGTGCTGGCCTCCTACGCGTTCAAGAAGTCGCTGGGCCAGCCGTTCATGTACCCGCACAACTCGCTGAACTACGTGGAGAACTTCCTCCGCCTGTGCTTCGGCGTGCCGGCCGAGGAATATGACATCGACCCGGACGTGGTCAAGGCCCTCGACCTGCTGCTCATGCTGCACGCCGACCACGAGCAGAACGCCTCCACCTCCACGGTGCGCCTGGTCGGCTCCACCCAGGCCAACCTGTTCGCCTCGGTGTCCGCCGGCATCAACGCCCTCTATGGCCCGCTGCACGGTGGCGCCAACGAGGCCGTGCTGAACATGCTCCGGAAGATCAAGTCGGAGGGCATCACGCCCGAGGACTTCATGGAGAAGGTGAAGAACAAGGAGGACGGCGTCCGTCTGATGGGCTTCGGGCACCGCGTGTACAAGAACTACGACCCGCGGGCCAAGATCATCAAGAAGACCGCCGAGGACATCCTGGGCAAGATGGGCGGCAACGACGAGCTGCTGGAGATCGCCCAGCGTCTCGAGGAGAAGGCCCTCGCCGACGACTACTTCGTGGAGCGCAAGCTCTACCCGAACGTCGACTTCTACACCGGCGTGATCTACAAGGCCATGGGCTTCCCGGAGAAGATGTTCACCGTCCTCTTCGCCCTGGGCCGCCTGCCCGGCTGGATCGCCCAGTGGCGCGAGCTCATGGAGGACCCGGCCACCAAGATCGGCCGCCCGCGCCAGATCTACGTGGGCGAGCAGCTGCGCCAGTACCCGCAGCGCTGACCCGGGGGCGCTGACCCTGGGGCGCTGACCCTGCGTTTGGGGGCGGTTTCGGGTGGTATTCCGACGGAATACCACCCGAAACCGCCCCCAATGCGTTCGCCGGAGCGTCTTCATGTCGAGGCGGAGTGGCCGAGGCGGCGTCGGACCACCGCGACGACGCCACGGAAGTCCTCGCGCCCATCGGCCCAGGTGACGCGGAGCGTCGTCCAGCCGCGCGCCTGCCCGTAGCGGTCCCGGCGGGCGTCGCGCGCCTGCTGCTCCCGCGTGCGGTGCCCCGCACCGTCGTACTGCAGGGCCAGGCGCACGTGACGGTAGGCCACGTCGGCCACGGGGGAGAAGGGGTCCCCGGGCTCAATCGCGGCCTGCAGCTCCGGCTCCGGCAGCCCGCCGGCCACGAGGGCGAGGCGCAGGCGGGTCTCGGGCGGCGAGTCCGCCCCGACGCGAACGGAATCCAGCGCCTCCCGGGCGGCCGGGCGGCCATGGAAGCGTCCGGACGCGCGCAGCGCGGACCGCAGCGCGGCGATCGTGGTGGCCGGATCCGTCCGGCCCGCGGGCGTCCACGGGTGCCTGACGGCGTGGTCGCCGGCGGCCACGAGGTCCTCGAACGTCCACGGGGGCGTCAGGGAGCACAGGTCCAGCCAGGTGCGATCGACGGTGGTGACGCGCAGGCCGTGCACGTGCGTGACGAACTCGGGCGCCAGCGGCCTGCGGTGGTCCATCAGCCCGGCCCGCCGGACGCGTCGTGTCCCCCGAGCCACGGTGAGGTGCACCGGCGGGTCGGCCTCGAGCTCGCCCGTCGCCGGGTCGCGCCGCCGCCAGGCTCGCGCGGGCATCGGCAGGCCGTGCAGGTGGGCCGCGGTCTCGTGGGAGAGGACGGCATCCGGGCGCCGGCGCAGAAGCGCGGCGAGGTGATCGGGGGAGAAGCCGTGCCCGGGCTCGGTCAGGCCCAGGTCGGCCCAGCCCGTGCCAGGACGTGCCCGCTGCCGGTGGAAGCCCTGCCCGACCCGCTCCAGGTCCGACCGGCGGGCGCGGTCGGGCGGCAGCCCCAGTCGGGCCAGGTCCGTGGCCAACAGCACGGCGGGCTGGTCGGGCGGCAGAGGAGTCACGACGCGCGGCATGCACCCATCGGACGACGCCGGCGGGGCGCCCGGGGCGCGCTGGCCGCGGCACGGGGACGACGCGCGGGGCGGGCGCTGCTGTGCAGGAGCCGACGGCCCGCGCCGCGTGCCGCCGTCGTCGTCTTCCCGCCCCCGGGCCGCCGGGGAGTTCCGGGGGCGATACTGGGC
>NZ_JASDCZ010000229.1:0-936 GCF_030407635.1 Micrococcus sp. APC 4021 | reverse complement strand
TGCCCACGTCCTCGGGCGGGGCGGCGTCGATGCTCATGGGCCGAACCTACCCCCGGGCCCCGCCTCCGCGACAGGGCCACCCCGGGCAACGCGGGTTGAGTTGTCGCGGGTGTCCGACGGCGGGACCCGTGACAACTCAACCCGCGTTGCGGACGGGCGGACGGGCGTGGGTTCTCAGTTCCGGAACCGAATGCCCGATGGGCTCGAGTAGAACCCCGCGGCCAGCAGCGCCTCGGCCAGCGGCGTGCCGAGCACGGGCCCGCCGTTGACCTTCTCCAGGCTCAACCGCTCGGTGCGGCCGGTGCGCAGCGCCCACACGAGCGCCTCCGCCGCGGCCCGCAGCTCGCCCGGATCCTCCGTGAACGCGAGCAGCGTGCGCCCGCCGCGCTCCATGTAGAGCGCCAGCCGCCCCGCGATCAGCACGACGACGGCGCCCGCCTTCCGGCCCGGGCGATGGCCCGTGGGCACGACGCCGTCCGGCCCGGCCGGCACGGACGGCCAGTCCAGCGCGGCGCCGTAGGGATTCGCCGGATCCGTCGCGGCCAGGGCGAGCGCGAGCGGGGCGGTGTCGACGGCGGCGTCCTCCTCGTCCCGCTGGAACCCGCGCAGCCGGTCCACGACGGCGCCGGTGGAGAACTGCGCGCCGCCCAGCCCGTCGACGAAGTGGCCGCGGCGCACCTGGCCCGCGTCCTCCATCCGGGTGAGCAGCCGGTACTGCCCCGCGAATCCGCCGGGGACCTCCTCGGCCACCACGGAGCCGCGCGTGATCACGCCGTACCGGTCCAGCAGCAGCTCGGCGGTCGCGTGGGCGCGGATCGTGGGGTCCTGCTCGGCGGCGGGCAGCAGGGACCAGCGGCCGGCCGAGCGGGCCTGCTCGGCGGCCGAGAGCCCGACGGTCCCCGCCGTGAGGCCGGCCGAGCCCCGGGCGCCGCCCTC
>NZ_JASDCZ010000228.1:0-948 GCF_030407635.1 Micrococcus sp. APC 4021 | reverse complement strand
GGGCGTGTCAGATGGTCTGTGTAAGCCGTACCGAGAGGAACGGTAAGAATCATGACCATGATCGACGAGAAGAACCCAGGCGAGCCCTCGGGCCAGGACCTGGTCGAGCAGCTGAAAGCCTCAGGGCAGCTTGATGCCCTGTTCGCGCAGATCGACGCGGGCGGCGTCGAGCTCACCGGTGACGGCGGGTTCGTGCCCGCGCTGGTCAAGGCCGCGCTCGAGCGGGGCCTGCAGGCCGAGCTGACCAGCCATCTGGGCTACGAGAAGGGCTCGAGCGAGGCGCTGAAGCACGCCAACTCCCGCAACGGGACCACCCCGAAGACCGTGGAGTCCGAGGTCGGGCCGATCGAGCTGGACGTCCCGCGAGACCGGGGCGGGTCGTTCACCCCGCGCCTGGTGCCCAAGGGCCAGCGGCGCCTCGGGGGCCTGGATGACATGATCATCAGCCTCTATGCCGGCGGAATGACGATCCGGGACATCCAGCACCACCTGGCCTCCACGATCGGCACGGACCTGTCGCACGAGACGATCTCCAACATCACCGACGCCGTGAGCGAAGAGGTCCTGGCGTGGCAGTCGCGGCCGCTGGAGGAGTTCTATCCGGTGATCTATCTCGACGCAATCCGGATCAAGATCCGAGAGAACAGCCAGGTCCTCAACCGTGCCGCCTACATCGCCGTCGGCGTGGACCTCGAGGGCATCAAGCACGTGCTGGGGATCTGGGTCCAGGACACCGAGGGCTCGGCGTTCTGGGCCCACGTCTGCGCCGATCTCGCCAACCGGGGCGTGCAGGACGTGCTGATCGTGTGCTGCGACGGGCTCAAGGGCCTGCCGGAGGCGGTCGAGGCGACGTGGCCGGACTCGATGGTCCAGACCTGCGTGGTTCACCTGATCCGGGCCGCGATGCGGTTCGTGGCCTACCAGGACCGCAAGAAGGTCGCCGCCGCG
>NZ_JASDCZ010000227.1:0-960 GCF_030407635.1 Micrococcus sp. APC 4021 | reverse complement strand
CCCCGCGGTCCTGCTGTGGGGCGCGCTCGGCACGGCCTTCCGCCGCGGCCGCGCGGACTGACCCCCCTCCCCGCACGCTCACCGCCCCCCATCCGACGACGAGCCCTGCGATGTGGCGGCCATCCGCGAGGAATGGCCGCCACATCGCAGGGCTCGTCAGGGGTCGGGGCGGGCCGGGATCGTGCGGATCAGATCCGGGCGAGGGCCGCCGTCGGATCGTGGAGGCAGTCCGCCACGAACGTGAGGAACGCGCTCGCGGTGGCGCCGTCGGTGACGCGGTGGTCGAAGGTCACGGTCATCTCGGTGACCTTGCGGACCACGATCTCCCCGTCCACGACCCACGGGCGGTCGATGATCCGGCCGATGCCGAGCATCCCGACCTCGGGCGCGTTGATGATCGGCGTGGCGCCGTCCGTGCCCAGCGGGCCGTAGTTGTTCAGCGTGAACGTGCCGCGGGTGAGCTCGGCCGGGGCGGCCCTGCCCGCGCGGGCGCGGCTGACGGTGTCGTTGATCGCGGCGGTGAGCTCGTCCGCGGACAGCTTCTCCGCGTGCTCGACGGAGGGCACCATGAGGCCGCGGTCGGTCTGCACGGCCAGGCCGAGGTGGACGCCGTCGACCTCCACGATCTCGTCCTTGCCGTCCGCCCCCGCCTCGATGCGCGCGTTCATCACCGGGTACCGGCGCAGGCCGGCCAGGGTGAAGCGGGCGATCAGGCCGAGCAGCGAGGGCGCGTTCTCCGGGTCCTTCGCCTTGAGCGCGGCCCGCAGCTCGAGCAGGGCGGTGACGTCCACGTCCAGCCACGCCGTGACCTCCGGGACCTCGCGGCGCGAGCGGGAGAGCTGGTCCGCGATCACCTTGCGCACCCCCGAGATCGGGGTGCGGGCGACGACGGCCAGGCCGGTCCGCCCGTCCACGGCGCCCGGCTGCGCGGCGGCCTCGGCTGCCGGGGCGGCGGCGGCC
>NZ_JASDCZ010000226.1:0-991 GCF_030407635.1 Micrococcus sp. APC 4021 | reverse complement strand
CGCCGGCCTCCTCGGCCACGATCAGCAGCGGCACGTCACCGGGAGCGTCGGCCTCGGCGTCGGCGTGCTCGAACACCACGCGGCCGCCCGCGCCGGCCACGCCCGCCGCGAAGTCCGCACGGAAGCGCTCGATGCGCAGGTCCTCGCCGGCCTCGCGCCGCCAGAGGTCCTCGGCGTCGTCGAGGAACTCGGCGGGGCCGCACGCGTAGGCGGCCCGGTCGCGCCAGTCGGGGCACAGGTCCTCGAGCTCGGCGGGGGAGGACAGGTCCAGGCGGCCCTCGTCCGCGGTGTGGCGGTGCACCACGCGCAGGCCCGGGAACTGGTCGGCCAGCTCGGCGAGCTCCTCGCGGAACAGGGCGTCCTCGGGGGTGCGGGAGGAGTGGATGAGCACGACGTCGGCGTCCGCGCGGGCCGGCACGAGCGTGCGGATCATGGACATCACCGGGGTCAGGCCCGAGCCGGCCGTGAGCATCAGCAGGGCGCGCGGCTCGTCCGGGAGGGTGAAGTCGCCCTCGGGGACGTCGAGGAACAGGACGTCGCCGGGCTTCGTGCGGCGCACGAGCGTGCCGGAGACGAGGCCGATGTCGGACACCGTGATCTCGGGGTCGGCGCCCGCGGGAGCGGAGAGCGAGTAGGAGCGCCACTGGCGCACGCCGTCCACGTCCACCCCGATGCGGGCCCACTGGCCGGCGTCGTGGGCCCGCCAGCCCGGGCCCGGGCGGAAGGCGATGGTGGCGGTGCCGGGCGTCTCGCGCGTCACGGAGGTGACCACGCCGCGCAGCTGCCGCGAGGAGTGCACGGGGTCGAGCAGGCTGAGGACGTCCTGCGGGGCGAGCGGGTGCAGGAGCGTCGACGCCAGACGGGAGAACAGAGACGGGCCGACCATGGCTCCAGTCTATGGCTCGGCATGCCGCAGTTCTTCGTCTTCAGCGTACGATCTGGGCCATCACTTCATCGCGAGGAGACAAGATTGAGTGTGACGCAGACCACC
>NZ_JASDCZ010000225.1:0-1054 GCF_030407635.1 Micrococcus sp. APC 4021 | reverse complement strand
GGATAAGAGTGTGTGTAAGTCATCGGCCTATTAGTACTGGTCAGCTTCACGAGTCTTCAGTCCTCGCTTCCACATCCAGCCTATCAACCCAGTGTTCTAGCTGGGGGCCTCACACCCTCAAAGGGGCAAGGAAATCTCATCTCGAAGCCGGCTTCCCGCTTAGATGCTTTCAGCGGTTATCCATCCCGAACGTAGCTAATCAGCCATGCACCTGGCGGTACAACTGACATACCAGAGGTTCGTCCGTCCCGGTCCTCTCGTACTAAGGACAGACCTTCTCAAATTTCCAACGCGCGCAGAGGATAGGGACCGAACTGTCTCACGACGTTCTGAACCCAGCTCGCGTACCGCTTTAATGGGCGAACAGCCCAACCCTTGGGACCTACTCCAGCCCCAGGATGCGACGAGCCGACATCGAGGTGCCAAACCATGCCGTCGATATGGACTCTTGGGCAAGATCAGCCTGTTATCCCCGAGGTACCTTTTATCCGTTGAGCGACGGCCGTTCCACAACGAGCCGCCGGATCACTAGTCCCGACTTTCGTCCCTGCTCGAGCTGCCACTCTCACAGTCAAGCTCCCTTGTGCACTTGCACTCGACACCTGATTGCCAACCAGGCTGAGGGAACCTTTGGGCGCCTCCGTTACATTTTGGGAGGCAACCGCCCCAGTTAAACTACCCATCAGGCACTGTCCCTGACCCGGATCACGGGCCGAAGTTAGATATCCAGAGTGACCAGAGTGGTATTTCAACGGCGACTCCACGAACACTGGCGTGCCCGCTTCACAGTCTCCCACCTATCCTACACAAGTCACACCGAATACCAATACCAAACTATAGTAAAGGTCACGGGGTCTTTCCGTCCTTCTGCGCGTAACGAGCATCTTTACTCGTAATGCAATTTCGCCGAGTTCATGGTTGAGACAGCGGGGAAGTCGTTACTCCATTCGTGCAGGTCGGAACTTACCCGACAAGGAATTTCGCTACCTTAGGATGGTTATAGTTACCACCGCCGTTTACTGGGGCTTAAGTTCTCCGCTTCGCCGAAGCTAAC
>NZ_JASDCZ010000224.1:0-1097 GCF_030407635.1 Micrococcus sp. APC 4021 | reverse complement strand
TGGGCTTGCGTCGCTGTGCTCGCAGACTCAGGTCGGGCTCAAGCTGCTTCTCGTTCATGCGGTGATCCTTTCGAAGATGAGGCCGGCCAGGTCGGCGTAGGCGGAGGCGACGGGTTCGCGCTTCTCATAGTGGCCCAGCCAGTCGCAGGCCAGACGTGCACCGGGGACGATGGAGCGGGCCGGCACCAGGGGGGTGAGCAGCAGCCCGGTCTCGCGCAGCTCCCAGCAGGGCCATGGACTGTTTGAACGCGGCCACGCTGCGGCAGGCTCCGTGCACCCCGACGCAGTCGTCCGAGGCGGGGCGGGCCGCATAGATCACCCGTCTGCGGCGGTGAACGCGTTGGGGGTCAACGGCCCGCCCTGACGGTCGGGGCAGTGGACGACGAGCTGTGGATGCCGCGAGCGAGACGAAGGGCGGGGGCTTCGCGTCTCCGCCTCTATCGTCGGGTCCCCGCGCCCTCCGGCCGACCCCATCCATGACGGCGCGGGGCTGCCGGCGTTCCGGACGGGCCCGGTTGACCGGCCTGCGATCACCCCACCGGCCCCGGGGACAGGGTCCACGTCGAGAGCAGCCGACCCAGCAGGCAGCCCCGCCCGGCCACCCTCAGTCCCGTGGCGTGACCGAGCGCAGCGCGAGCTCGGTGAGGACGGCCGCCTCGAGGGCCTCGCGTCCCTTGTCCTCTCGGGATCCGGGCAGGCCCGCCCGGTCGCGGGCCTGCTGCTCGGTGTCCACGGTGAGCACGCCGAAGCCCACGGGAACGCCGGTGCGCACCGAGACCTCCGTCACGCCCTGGGTCACGGACTGGCACACGTAGTCGAAGTGCGGGGTGTCCCCGCGCACCACGACGCCCAGGACCACGACGACGTCGAATCGCTCCGCCAGCCGCGCCGCGGCGACGGTGAGCTCGACGGTGCCGGGCACGCGCACGAGCACGGGTTCCAGGCCCAAATCCGCCGCGGCGGCCTGCGCCCCGGCGATCAGCCCGTCCATGATCTCCGTGTGCCACTGGGCGGCGACGATCGCCACGTTCAGGCCGCTCGCAGCGGCGGGGTCGGGGGTGAAGGTCGGGGCTCCGGCGCCGCTCATGGGGTGTCCT
>NZ_JASDCZ010000223.1:0-1138 GCF_030407635.1 Micrococcus sp. APC 4021 | reverse complement strand
CATGTCCACGACGCCGACCCCGCCCGTGTCCCACGGGTCCGCCCCCAGCCGGATGACCTGGATGGACGCCATGCGCGGATTCGCCGTGCTGCTGGTGATGTTCACCCACACCTACACGATGCCGCAGGGGCTCGACGCGACCTTCAGCTCCGTGGCGTTCGCGAACGTGGTGCAGGTGTTCCAGTCGTGGCGGATGCCGATGCTCGTGTTCCTGTCCGGCGTCCTGCTGCCCCGCTCGGTGTCCAAGCCGCTGGGCACGTACTACCGCGGCAAGGCGGAGCGGATCCTGTGGCCGTTCCTCGTCTGGATGGTCGTCCTGGCGCTGGCCACGGGCAAGCCCGGATCCCTGCTGTCCGTCGAGTTCTGGCGCGGCGGCGCGTGGCACCTGTGGTTCCTGTGGGTGCTCATGCTCTGCTACCTCATCGGCCCGGTGATCCGTCGCGTCCCGGCGCTGGTGGTCGCGGCCGTCCTCTTCGTGCTGCTCCTCGAGTTCGTCAGCGGCCCCCGCGACTGGGTGCGTCCCCTGTACTGGGGCGTGTACTTCTTCCTCGGTGCCGCCTCCGCGCGACTGCTCCCCCGGATCCGCACGGCGCCGGCCGCCCTGGGCGTGATCGCGGTGATCCTCATGGTGCTCACCGTGACGGCCACGCGCACCGGCGCGCTCGTGGTGGCGGAGCGCCAGCCCTGGTCCGTGTTCGCCGCGCTGCCGGGGATCCTCGTGGTGCTGTGGCTCGGCCCGCGCCTGCCCCGTCTGCCGTTCCTCGAGTTCTGCGGCCGCCGCTCGATGGTCCTCTACGTCGCCCACATGCCGGTGCTGATCCTGGCGGTGGCGGCCTTCCGCGACCTCGCCGCGGTCCGCCCGGTCGACTTCTACGTGGCCATCGCGTCGTTCACGTTCCTCGTCCCGCTCGCCCTCGCGCTCGGCTACCGACGGGTTCGCTGGCTCTTCGAATTCCCGACGGCGGGACGCGTCCGGGCGCGTCCTCGCACCCGGGCCACGGTCCCGGGAGCGGCGGACGCCGTGCCGGCACAGACCGCCGAGCCCGCCTCGACGACGGCGCCCCTGCCGGTCGTCGAGCCGGCGTCCCCGCCGCAGCCCGCCGCGGGGCCGACCCCGGCCGCCGAGCCGGCGGCCGGC
>NZ_JASDCZ010000222.1:0-1201 GCF_030407635.1 Micrococcus sp. APC 4021 | reverse complement strand
GCTGACTCGAGGACTCTTGTTCGTACCCTGTCTGTCATGGCCACCCCTCTCCTGGAGCTCGCCGCGAGTCGAGGCGTCTGCTTCCCGCTGCGAGCCCGCCGGCTGACCCTCACTCCGTTCCGGGGTCTCGATGCGCCCGCCGTGTGGAGCTTCTGCCGTCTCGAGCAGGTGTGGTCGTGGACCTCCGGCCGCCCGGAGAGTGAGAACGCGCTGCGCGAGTCCTACCTCGGGGCGGGGGACCGCCTCACCGTGCGGGCCGGAGACGTCATTGTCGGTGTCGGGAAGGTCGCGGTGCGGGACGCGTGGAGTCAGGGCGGCCCGCGGGAGGAAGGCCGGGACGCCCAGGCCGAGATCGGCTGGACGATCGATCCGCGCCAGGCCGGGCAGGGCTATGGCACCGAGCTTGCGCGAGCCCTGCTGGGCTTCGCGTTCGACGATCTGGGTGTGCGACGCGTGGAGGCTCATGCCTTCGCGGACAACGCTCCGAGTCTGCGCATCATGGAGAAGGTGGGGATGCGTCACGAGGGCACGTTCAAGGAGGAGTCTCTGCATCTCACGCGCGGCTGGGTGGATGGTGCCACCTACGCGATGCTCGCCTCGGAGTTCCATTCGCCCCTTACGCAGGAGTGATCCCGGCGGCCACGACCGCATGATCTGCCGCTCCACCGCCGAGGGCCGTGTGCCAGCAGGGGGCTGTGAGCCGGGTGGGGAATGAGCGTGAGTGGCGGTGGCGCATCGGTGTGGCGTCTGCCCTGGTGGGTTCGACCGGTGTGTTCGCGGGGCTGCGGCAGGACCTGGGGCTGGGCTGGGGTCTGACGCTGGTGGCCGTCACGGCCCTCGGAGCGATGCTCGCCTTGCGAGGGGTGCATCACCGGGTCGAGGCGGAGCAGGCTCGCCGCAACGTGTTCGACGCCGGAGCCGGCTCCACCGCGTGGGTGATGCTGCTGATGGGGGCCGCGGTCATTCCGGGGCTGGCGCTGAACGTGATCGGCGACGCCGGCGTCCGGGCGGTCGTGGCCGGTCTGCTCGGCGCGGTGCTCGCTGCCGCCGCCCACGGCATCCTCGCGGCGACGACGACGCTCGAGGAGCAGCCTCGGCCCGAGCCGGTCCCTCTGGACCGGCGCAGGCGCTGACGTCGGGGTCATGGTCCCGCGCTCCTGAACACTGTTCAATGAACACTGTTAGAGTCCCTCGGGTCAGA
>NZ_JASDCZ010000221.1:0-1229 GCF_030407635.1 Micrococcus sp. APC 4021 | reverse complement strand
GGGCGAGCGACCCGGGCTCCGGTGCGGTGGGGCCCGCGGGGCGGGGACCGTTGTGGCTGGACGGGACGGCGGGGTTCTGACGCTGGGACATGTCCTCCAGCCTATCGGCCCGGCTATTGTGGCCCCCATGACCGAGACGAGCGAGTTCTGGTACAACGTCAACACGCATCAGGTGGAGGTGGGCGCCCAGTCGGACTGGTCCCAGCTGCTGGGCCCGTTCGGCACCCGTGAGGAGGCCCAGGCCGCGATGGACCGCGTGCGGGCGAACAACGAGGCCGCCGACGCGGAGGACGCGCGCGACGACGACTGGGACAGCCGTCCCGTCGACGACGCCTCCTGACCGCGACGCCGGACGACACCGGGCCCCCGTCCCTCGGGACGGGGGCCCGGTCGTCTCACAGGGCGGGTTCAGCCCTCGAAGCCGTGCTCCGGGGCCGGGAACGCGCCGTCGAGCACGTCCGCGCGATAGGCCCGGACCGCGTCGCCCACGACCTCGTGCAGGCGGGCGTACTGACGGACGAACCGGGGCACCCGGCCCTCGCGCAGGCCGAGCATGTCCTGCCACACGAGCACCTGGCCCGTGGTGCCCGGGCCCGCGCCGATGCCCACGGTGGGCACCCGCAGCGCGGCGTCGACCGCGGCGGCGACGTCCGAGGGGACCATCTCCATCAGGACGGCGAACGCCCCCGCGGCCTCGAGGGCCCGGGCCGACGCCGTCATCCGCTCGGCCGCCCCCGCGCCGCGGCCCTGCACCCGGTAGCCGCCGAGCACGTGCTCGGACTGCGGGGTGAAGCCGATGTGGGCCATGACCGCGACGCCGGCGGCCGTCATCGCGGCCACGTGCTCGGCGAAGCGCTCGTCGCCCTCCACCTTGACGGCGTGCGCGCCGGACTCCTTCACGAGGCGGACGGCCGACTCGACGGCCTGCCGCGGGGAGGCCTCGTACGAGCCGAAGGGCAGGTCCGCGACCACGAGGGCACGCTCGGCACCGCGCACCACGGCCTGGGTGAACAGGATCATCTGGTCCAGGGTGACCGGCAGGGTGGTGGGGTGGCCCAGCATGGTGTTGCCCACCGAGTCGCCCACGAGCAGCACCTCGACGCCGGCCTCGTCGAACAGGGCCGCCGTCATCGCGTCGTAGGTGGTGAGCATCGCGAAGCGCCGGCCCTCGTCCTTGGCCCGCTGCAGGTGGACCGTCCGGTACCGGGACGGGGCGGGCGGACCGTAGG
>NZ_JASDCZ010000220.1:0-1230 GCF_030407635.1 Micrococcus sp. APC 4021 | reverse complement strand
GTCCAGGACGTCCGGGCGGTTGGTCGCGGCGATCATGATGACGTTCGTCGAGGCGTCGAAGCCGTCCATCTCCACGAGCATCTGGTTCAGGGTCTGCTCACGCTCGTCGTTGCCGCCGCCGATGCCTGCGCCGCGGTGCCGGCCGACGGCGTCGATCTCGTCCACGAAGATGATGGCGGGGGCGTTGGACTTGGCCTGCTCGAAGAGGTCGCGCACGCGCGAGGCGCCGACGCCCACGAACATCTCCACGAAGTCCGAGCCGGAGATCGAGTAGAACGGCACGCCGGCCTCACCGGCCACGGCCTTGGCGAGGAGGGTCTTGCCCGTGCCGGGCGGGCCGTAGAGCAGCACGCCCTTGGGGATCTTGGCGCCCACGGCGCGGAAGCGGTCCGGCACGGTGAGGAACTCCTTGATCTCCTGGAGCTCCTCCACGGCCTCGTCCGCGCCCGCGACGTCCTTGAACAGCACGTCCGGGTTGTCCTTGTTGATCAGCTTGGCGCGGGACTTGCCGAACTGCATGACCTTGCCACCGCCGCCCTGCATGCGGGACATCAGGAACCAGAACAGCAGTGCGATGAGCAGGAACGGAACCATGAAGCCGAGCAGCGAGAGGAACCAGTTGCTCCGCACCGGCTCGTCCGTGTAGCCGTCCAGGGCCGAGTCGTCCACCGCGGTGACCACGTCCGTGGCGCGCGCGGTGGCGAAGTAGAAGTAGACCTCCTTGCCGAGGTCCCGGTCGTCCTGCTTGTAGGGCTCACGCAGGGTGAGGTCCACGCGCTGGTCCCCGTCCACCACGCGGGCCTGCGCGGCCTTGTCGTCCTTCAGCAGGGCCATGCCCACGTTGGTGTCCACCATGGTGCGGCCGCTCTGTGACGTGGTCAGCGGGATCGCGACGGCGAGGACCAGCAGGCCCAGCAGGATCCAGACGTAGGGCTTGTTGAACAGCTTCTTCACGGTCCGAGTGTCTCCTGGTCTGCCGCGGGGGCCGGGCTCCCCGGGGCGGCCGCCGTGCAGCCGGGGCCGGCGCAGGGCCGACGTCGCGCCCGGGTCAAGCCTCCACGGTACCGGCCCCGCCCGGGTGTCCGCTGACTGTTCGCGTCAGGTGGACAGGGCGCGGGCGGTCAGCCGGCGCCGACGTCGGCCAGCACCGTCCTGGCACCCACCGGGAATGCGAGGGGTCGGAATGGCGCGTGGATCGCACCTCAGAGCGACCGCTCGCGTGACAGGTCG
>NZ_JASDCZ010000022.1:0-26357 GCF_030407635.1 Micrococcus sp. APC 4021 | reverse complement strand
CGCCGTCCGCCCTCGCGCAGCTCCTGCAGGCGCTCGGGGCTGATCTGGCGCTCGCCACCGGAGGAGCCGATGATCACGTCCGCCTCGGCGACGGCGCCGGCCACGGCCTCGCCGCCGAGCGCGAGGGCCCAGCCGCCGCGGTCCGCGACGAACTGCTCCGCGCGGCCTGAGGCCGAGTGCACGCCGACGGTGGTCGCACCCCGGTCCGCCAGCTGCGCCAGCGTGGTGCCGGCGTAGGCGCCCGTGCCGATCAGCAGGATGGTGGCCCCGGCCCAGAAGTCGCGCTGGGCCGCGGCGTCGGTGAGACCGCGCAGCTCCTCCGCGAGGTCCAGGGCGACGGAGACGACCGAACGGCCGGCCGCGCCGAGCGCCGTGCGGGAGCCGACGTCCTTGGCCGTGCGCGTGGCGGACTCGAAGAGGCGGACGAGCGGGCCCGAGGCGGTGCCGGCCTCCTGGGCCGCCGTCAGGGCGCGCCGTACCTGACCGGCGATCTCGCGCTCGCCCACCACGGCGGAGTCCAGTCCGGCGCCGACCTCGAAGAGGTGACGGGCCGTGGCGTCGGCGTCGAGCGTGCGGAACGCGGTGTGCACGTCCTCGTCCGGCAGGGAGGTGGAGGCGGCGACGGCGGACAGCAGCCCCGTGCGGGCGGCCTCGACGCCGGCCCCGTCGGCCTCGGCGTAGATCTCCACGCGGTTGCACGTGGCCAGCACGATGGCGCCCGCCGCGCCGCTGCCGGGCAGGGCGGGCCCGACCCCGGTCGCGCCGGCGCTGAGGCGGGCGACCGTGTCCAGGTCCAGGTCATGGTGGGAGGCGACGAGAGAGAAGACAGTCACAGCGGGCCAAGTCTAGCCCCGACCGCCCCGCCCGTCCGGGAAGGCGGGCCTGACCCGGGTGCCGTCGGCCAGTGTGACGGCGCTCACGGAGGACGCGGATGTGCCACCGCGACACGACCGGTGGGACACTGGGGGCATGTCCGCCCTGTCCCAGACCCCCGAGACCCCCGCGGCCGTCCCGGCACTGCCCGCCGAGCACCCGCTGCGCACCGAGGATCCGTCACGCTCGACCGTGGCCAGCCCGCTCCTTCGCGCGCTACGCGGCCAGCGCCCCGACCGCCACCCCGTGTGGTTCATGCGGCAGGCCGGCCGTTCGCTGCCCGAGTACCGCCGGGTGCGCGAGGGGATCGGGATGCTCGACTCCTGCCTCATGCCGGACCTGGTCCGGGAGATCACGATGCAGCCGGTGCGCCGCCACGACGTCGACGCGGCGATCTTCTTCTCGGACATCGTGGTCCCCCTGCGCCTGGCGGGCGTGGACGTGGAGATCCAGCCCGGCGTGGGCCCCGTGCTCGGCCAGGCCGTCCGCACCGCCGACGACGTCGCCGCGCTGCCCGTCCTCGAGGACGCCGCCCTGGACGTCATCCGCGAGGCCGTCGCGGCCACCGTCGCCGAGCTGGGCCCGCGCCCCCTGATCGGCTTCGCCGGTGCCCCCTTCACGCTGGCGGCGTACATGGTGGAGGGCCGTCCCTCCCGCGACCACTTCGGCCCGCGGCGCATGATGCACGCCGACCCCGAGACCTGGGCCGCCCTGGCCGGCTGGGCGGCCACCGTGTCCGGCCAGTTCCTGCGCGCCCAGCTCGAGTCCGGCGCCTCCGCCGCGCAGCTGTTCGACTCGTGGGCCGGTTCGCTCTCGGCGGACGACTACCTCGAGCACGTGCAGCCGCACTCGACGGCGGCCCTCGCCCATGTCGCCGACCTCGCCGGGCCCGGCGTCCCCGACGGCGCCCCGCTCCTGCACTTCGGCACGGGCACCGGAGAGTTCCTGCACCACATGCGTGACGCGGGCGCGACCGCCGTCGGCGTGGACCACCGCCTCACGCTCGCCGAGGCGCACCGCCGTCTCAGCGCGAACCCCGGCCCCGACGGACGCGGCGCCGTGCCCCTGCAGGGCAACATCGACCCGGCCCTGCTCGCCGCCCCGTGGGAGGTCCTCGAGGCCCACGTGCGCGACGTCGTCGCCTCCGGCGCCGTCGCGCCCGGTCACGTCGTCAACCTCGCCCACGGCGTGCCGCCGGAGACGGACGCGGCCGTGCTGACCCGCGTGGTCGAGCTGATCCACTCCCTGCCCGTGCCGGAGCGGGAGGGCCAGGACCCGGCACCGGGGGCCGAGACCGCCGAGCGGGAGGAGCGCGCATGAGCGGCACGGCGCTCGTGGTCGGCGGCGGCATCGCCGGCCTCGTCGCGGCCCACCGACTGTCCGCGGCGGGCTGGGACGTGACCCTCGCCGAGGCCACCTCCGTGCTCGGGGGCGCGGTTTCCCCGCGCTTCCTCGACGTCCCCTCGCACGGCGAGACCGGGGCCCCCGAGACCCAGACCCTCGAACTCGACGGCGGCGCCGAGTCGTTCGCCGTCCGCGGCGCCGCCGTGCGCGCGCTCGTGGAGGAGCTCGGGCTGGGCGAGAAGATCGTCGCGCCCGAGCCCCTCGGCTCGTGGCTGCACGGTCCCGCCGGCCCCGTGCGCGCCCCGCGTCTCGGCATCGTCGGCATCCCCGGCGACCTCGACGCCGAGGACCTCGCCGCCGCCCTCACGCCGGCCGGCCTGGAGCGCGCCCGGCAGGACGCCGAGGCCCCCATGGATCGCTGGGCCGCCGCGCTCGCGGCCGGCGAGCCGGTGACCGTCGCGCAGGTCGTGGCCGACCGCCTCGGCGACGAGGTGCTCGACCGCCTCGTGGCCCCCGTCGTCGCCGGAGTCCACTCGGCCGACCCCGCGGTCGTCGAGCTGGAGCGCGTGGCCCCCGGCCTGCTCGCCGCCGCCGTGGAGCACGGCGGGCTGGCCGCGGGCGTCGCCGCGCTGCGGTCCACCGGGACCCCCGGCTCGCTCGTGGCCGGTCTGGACGGCGGCATGGTCCGCCTCACCGGCCGGCTCGTCGAGGCGCTGCGCGAGGACGGGGCCACCGTCCTGCGCGGTGTCCGGGTGGCCGCCCTGTCCCGCGTGCCCGCCACCGGCGGCTGGTGGGCCCAGATCTCGGACCGGGACGACGAGGTCGTCCGCGGGCTCGACGTGGACCGCGTCGTGCTGGCCGTGGACGGCGTCACCGCCTGGGACCTGCTGGCCCCGCTCTCGGCCGAGGCCCTGGACCCCGACGCCGGCCCCGCCCTCGGCGAGGGCATCGCGCTGGCCACGCTCGTCGTCGAGGCCGCGGGCCTGGACGACGCGCCACGCGGCACCGGAGTGCTGATCGGCGCCGGGACGGACGTGGCCGCCAAGGCCCTGACCCACGTCACCGCCAAGTGGGCGTGGCTGCGCGAGGTCGTCGCGCGTCCGCAGGAGGACGGTGTCGCCCGCCATCCCCACCGCCACGTGCTGCGCCTGTCCTACGGCCGCCAGGGCGGCGGGCCCGAGGCCCTGGGCCATCGCAGCGCGGACGAGGAGCTGCTCGCGCAGGCGCTCGTGGACACGGCGACTCTCACCGGGGTGCCGCTGGCGGAGGAGGACGTCGTCGCCCGCACCGTCACCCGCTGGCGCCGCTCCATCCCGCCGCAGGCCGGCCCCGACCGCGCGAAGGCGGACACGCTGATCGACTGGGCACGGGACGTGCCCGGCCTCGACCTCGTGGGCAGCTGGGTGCACGGCACCGGGCTGGCCGCCGTCGTCGCCGGCGTGGACCGCACCCTCGGCGCCGACGCACCGCCCGCCGGCTGACCTCGCCCCCAGACCACCCCTGACGCAATCGGATCCCAAGGAAGAGGACCATGACCAAGGACAGCACCACCACCCCTGCCGAGGCCGGCAAGGACTGGTTCACCACCTACACCGTGTTCGCCCGCCCGCAGGGCGAGCCAGGCTGGCTGGGACTGGAGGGCCGCGACGCGAAGAAGGCCGCCAAGGAGTTCGACGAGGCCGTCGCGCGGGTGGCCCAGACCGGCGTGACCGTGCGCGGCGTCTACGACGTCTCGGGCATGCGCGAGGCCGGCGACGTCATGGTGTGGATGTACGGCCAGGTGCCCGAGGACCTGCAGGCCGCCATCCGCGAGCTGCGCCGCACCCGTCTGCTCGAGGGCACCACGATGGTGCTCTCGGCCATGGGCGCAGATCGCATGGCCGAGTTCAACAAGGACCACGTCCCCGCCTTCGCCATGGGCCGCAAGGCCCTGAAGTGGCTGTGCTTCTACCCGTTCGTGCGCTCGTACGACTGGTACCTGCTGGACCCGAAGGAGCGGGCCCGCATGCTCCGCGAGCACGGCCAGCTCGGCCAGGACTTCCCGCAGGTGTGGGCGAATACCACCAGCGCGTTCGGCCTGAACGACTGGGAGTGGCTGCTGGGCCTCGAGGCGGACGAGCTGACGGACCTGGTGGACATGATGCGCCACCTGCGCAACAACGAGACCCGCCTGCACGTGCGCAGCGAGGTGCCGTTCTACACCGGACGCCGTCTGGAGACCGCCGAGATCGCGGAGGTGCTGGCCTGATGACTACCGCCCCCGAGCCCCGCGCCGACGCGCCCGTCCACACCGGCCCGGACGCCGGCGTCGCCCCGGCCCTCCGGACGCCCGAGAAGGCCGCCGCCGGCGTCGACTACGACGTGTGCGGCGTGATGGCCCCCAAGGACTACGACGCCCTGCTGCTCGCCTCCTTCGGCGGGCCCGAGGGCCAGGACGACGTGATCCCGTTCCTGCGCAACGTCACGCGCGGGCGCGGCATCCCGGACGAGCGCCTCGAGGAGGTCGCCACCCACTACCGCGCCAACGGCGGCGTCAGCCCCATCAACGCGCAGAACCGCGCGCTGAAGGCGGCCATCGAGGCCGAGCTGGCCGCCCGCGGCCTGGACCTGCCCGTGTACTGGGGCAACCGCAACTGGGAGCCCTACTTCCCGGACACCCTCGCGCGGATGCACGCCGACGGGCACCGCCGCATCCTGACGGTCACCACCTCCGCGTACTCCTGCTACTCCTCGTGCCGCCAGTACCGCGAGGACATGGGCATGGCCATGGAGCAGACCGGCCTGACCGGGAAGGTGGACCTGGACAAGACGCGCCAGTACTTCAACCACCCCGGCTTCATCGAGCCGTTCCGGGACGGCCTGCGCGCGGACCTGGCCTCGCTGCGCGCGGAGCTGGGGGACGACGCGCGGATCCACGTGCTCTTCGCGACCCACTCGATCCCCACCTCCGACGCCGCCGCCGCCGGCCCGCGCGGCCTCGCCGCCGACCTGCGCGCGCAGGCGGGGGCGGAGCCGGGCGATGAGGGTGCGGACGTGTACTCGGCGCAGCACCTCGATGTGGCCCGCGAGATCCTCGCCGGCGTGCCCGAGGCCGCGGACGTGCCGTGGTCGCTCGTGTACCAGTCGCGCTCCGGCCCGCCCTCGGTGCCGTGGCTCGAGCCGGACATCAACGACGCGATGGAGCACCTCGCGGGCGAGGGCGCCGAGACGGACGCGCAGGGGCGCGCCGTGGCGGGCTTCGTCGTCGTGCCGCTGGGGTTCGTCTCGGACCACATGGAGGTGGTCTGGGACCTCGACACCGAGGCCAAGGAGACCGCCGAGGGGCTGGGCGTGGGGTTCCGGCGCAGCCCCACCCCGGGCACCGACCCGCGGTTCGTGGCCGGGCTCGTGGACATCGTGGAGGAGCGGCTGGGCCGGCGCGAGGGTCGCGCCGCGGTCGGCTGCTTCCCGGCGTGGTACGACGTGTGCCGGCCGGACTGCTGCGTCAAGGTGATGCGGGACGGCTCGACGCGGCCGACGACGTCCGCTGTCGACGCCGCCGTGCGCGGGCTGGCCGAGCACGAGGCGGGCGCCGCGGCCCCCGCCGAGGAGGCCTGAGACCGTGACCCCCCTGCGCATTGGCACCCGGGGCTCCGCCCTGGCGACCACGCAGACCAGCCACGTGGCCGACACGCTCACGGAGCGCTCCGGCCTGGCCCACGAGCTGGTGGTGATCCGCACCGAGGGCGACGTCACCACCGGCTCGCTGGCCTCGCTGGGCGGCACCGGCGTGTTCGCCTCGGCGCTGCGGGCCGCCGTGCTCGACGGCGTCGTGGACGCGGCGGTGCACTCGCTCAAGGACCTGCCGGCCGCCCAGCCGGAGACCCTCGAGATCGCCGCGGTGCCGGCCCGGGCCGACCTGCGGGACGCCCTGTGCGCCCGCGACGGCCTCACCCTGGCGACCCTGCCCGAGGGCGCCCGGGTGGGCACGGGCTCGCCGCGACGCGTGGCCCAGCTCAAGGCGCTGCGCCCGGATCTGGAGCTGGTGGACATCCGCGGCAACGTGCAGACCCGCCTGGCCCGCGTGCCCGGGCTGGAGCAGCACGACGATCACGCCCCGGCCGCCGCGGGTTCGCCCCGCGGTGACCTCGACGCCGTGATCCTGGCCTGTGCCGGGCTCAACCGGCTCGGCCTGGACCACGTGATCACCGAGCGGATCGACCCGGAGGTCATGGTGCCCGCCCCCGGGCAGGGCGCCCTGGCCGTGGAGATCCGGGCCGAGGACGAGTCCTTCCTCGGTCGGGCGCTCCTGGACCCCGAGGCGCCGGTCGGGAGGCTGCACGCCGCCCTCGAGCTGGTCGACGATCGGGACACCCACGTGGCGGTCACCGCCGAGCGGGCCCTGCTGCGCCGCCTCGAGGCCGGCTGCGCCGCGCCGATCGGGGCCGTGGCCCGCGTGACCGACGGCGAGGCCGGCGCGCCGCGCATCGAGATGACCGCGATGGTGGCCGCCCTCGACGGCTCGCGCGTGCTGCGCCGGACCTCGTCCGTGCAGCTCGACCCGGTGCCGACCGACGTGGCCGGCGACCCGGCGGCCGGCGACGAGTGGCTCGAGGACACCCTGTTCGTGGCCGCGGAGGCACTCGGCGTGCACGTGGCCGAGCAGTTCGTGGCCGAGGGCGCCGACCTGCTGCCCGGCACGGTGCGCGGGGTGGACCGGGGCGACGGCGCCCCGCGCCCCGACGACCCGGCCTGAGATGCGCGTCCTGCTCACCCGCCAGCCGGCCCAGGCCGGCGACCTCGAGGCCGGTCTCGCCGGCACCGAGGTGGCGGGGCGGCGGCTGCGGGTCGGCTTCCTGCCGCTGACCGACTTCGCACTGCCCGACGACGACGGCCCCCTGCGCGCGCTGCTCGCGGACTGGGCGGGGGCCGACGGTGATGCGGCCGGGCCGGTGCGCTCGGACGGGTCCCGCTGGCTCGTGGTGACGAGCCCCAACACCGTGCGCGCGCTCAGGGCCGTCGGCTGGGACGGCCATGTCCCGGCGGGCGCGCGGATCGCGGTCACCGGACCGGGCACGGCACGGGTGCTGACCGAGGCGGGCTGCGACGCGGCGCCGTGGCTGCCGCCCGAGGACCGCTCCGCCGAGGGCCTGATCGCCGGACTCGCCGCCCTGCATCCCCGCGGCGCCCGCGCGTGGCTGCCCCAGTCCGATCGGGCCCGGTCCCGCCTCGCCGACGGCCTGCGCGCGGCGGGCTGGGACGTGCGGACCGGGCTCGCCTACCGGACGGTGCCGTATCCGGCGCAGGCCGGCAGGCGGCTGCTCGACGGGGCGGCGGACGAGGGCCGGGGGGACGTCGTGACGCCCGCGCGGCTGGCCGCGGTCGCGGCGGGGACCGCCGTGGTGCTCACCAGCTCGTCCGCGGCGGAGGAGTTCGTGGCCGCGGGTCTGACGCCGCTGGTGGGGGAGCGGGTGCGGCTCGTGGCGATCGGCGCGCCGACCCGGGACACATGCGCGCGGCGGGGTCTGCCCCTGCTCGGGACGGCCCCCACGCCGGATGCGGCCGGAGTGCTGGCCGTGCTGCGCGCTGCGGCCTGAGCCGCCCGTCCGCACTCGAGGCGAGGCTCAGTCGGGGCGGCCGCCGTCCGGGTCGGGCGCGTCGTCCTCCGTCGGCGCCGGGCCGGCGTCGTGCCTCTCGTCCTGCGGCACGCCGGTGGCGGCGGCCATGATGTCCACCCGCGGGCCGCGCAGGATGGCGACCGAGACGTTGGTGAAGCCCGTGTTGGCGAGCAGCTCCGAGGCTTCCTCATCCGTCAGGTCGTACGCGTGCGCGAGCATGCGCACGTTCTCCGTGTAGAAGGCGTGCAGGCGGTCGACGCCGCGCAGGAAGTCCAGAGTGTTCCCCATGCCGGGGAGCCTACCGAACGGGCGTGGTGGGCGGGTGGCCGGCGGGTGAACGGCCGGTGGACCGGCCCGCCGGCCGCGGGGGACGACGGGCCGTGCCGCTCAGCCCTCGGCGCGGCGGCTGCGGCGGCGGACCAGCGAGACCTCCATGGTCCGGCCCTCGGTGCGGGTGCGCAGGTACGGCTGGTCCTCCACGAGGGTGGAGAGCTTGGAGTGTCCGAAGTCGCGCGGGTCGAAGTCCACGTGGGTGCGGCTCAGGTGTTGGCCGATCAGGGACAGCGTGGCCCAGCCGTCGTCGGTGCTCGTGGCGTTGACGGCCTTGGTGAGCGCGGCCTGCAGGTCGATGCGCGGGGCGGCGTCGGCCTCGTCGTGCTCGGGCTCGGCCTCGACCGGCACCTCGGGCGGGGTCGGGTCCTCGGTGACGTCCGACGACGACGCACGGCGGCCCCGCCGACCGGCCCCGGACTTCGCCTCCGCGGCCTTCCCGTCCTTGCCGGCGGCGGCGTCCCCGGCGGGCGCCGCGTCCCCGGCGGGCGCCGCGTCGGCGGCGGGGGCCTCGGCGTCCGCGTCCGTGGCCTCGGGGGACTCGGCGGCGTCGGTGGTCTTGGACCCGCGACCGCGGCCTCGACCGCCGCGGCGGGACCCCGAGCGGCCGGAGCCCTCGGACGCCTTGGCGTTCTCCTCCTTGGCGGGGGCGTCCTCGCCGGTCTCGTCGTCGTCGACGTCGTGGTCCGTGGCGGTGCCGAGCAGCTCGAGGTAGATGAACTGGTCCACGGCGTTGCGCAGCGAGGCGGGGGTCTTGCGGGCGCCCAGGCCGATCACGCGCTTGCCGCCCTCGCGCAGGCGGGTGGCCAGGCGCGTGAAGTCGGAGTCGGAGGAGACGAGGGCGAACGCGTCCACGTTGCCCATCCAGAGCAGGTCCATCGCGTCGATGATGAGCGCGGAGTCCGAGGAGTTCTTGCCCACGGTGTAGGCGAACTGCTGGACCGGCTGGATCGCGTGGTGGTTCAGCGCCTTCTTCCAGCCGTTGAGGTTGGTCGTGGTCCAGTCGCCGTACGCACGCTTGATCGTGGGGGTGCCGTAGGTGGCGAGCTCCTCGAGGATCAGGGGGGCGAACTTGGGGGAGACGTTGTCGCTGTCCATCAGGACGGCGATGCGCAGGGATGCGGGGGTGGGTTCGGGCATGTGTCCCACCCTAGTCGGCGGCGGTGCGCCCGTGGCCGGCGGTGACCGGGATCGCCTCCCGCTCGCCCCGGCGCGGGCGGGGCCGCGAGGCGGCGGCCAGCGTGCCGACGACCAGCCCGACGAGCGCCGGGACCACCCAGCCGAAGCCGACCGCGTAGCCGGGCAGCACCCGGCCGGCCAGGCCCGTCAGGGCGGTGACGGGCGGCGTCGTCGCGAGCGCCTCCGGCAGGGCGCCCAGCAGGTCGAAGAAGGCGGCGAGCCCCGTGCAGGCGACCACCCAGCGGGCCACCGCCGGGTGGTCCCGCACCCAGGCCCAGGCGAGACCGAGCAGGATGACGACGACGGCGATCGGGTAGAGGAACATCAGCACCGGGACGGACCAGGCGATGATCGCCTCCAGGCCCAGGTTGGCGAGCGCGAAGGACACGACGAGGAAGAGGCTCGCCCACAGCCGGTAGGACCCGGGGAACATCTCCGCGAACATCTCGGTGCACGCCACGATCAGTCCGATGCAGGTCTTCAGGCACGCGACGACGACGATGGCCGCGATGAGGTACACGCCCGCCGCGCCGAAGAAGTGGCTCGCGCTGCGGGCGAGGACGTCGCCGCCGTTCGCGGCCTGCGCGAACGCGCCGTGGCTCGTGGCGCCGACGTACGCCAGGGAGGCGTAGACCACCGCCATCGCCGCACCGCCGAGCAGCCCCGCCTTGCCCAGCTCCACCGCCATGCGGCGCGGGCCCGTCACGCCCAGGCGCCGGGCGGCGTCGACGATCACGACCGCGAAGGCGAGCGAGGCGAGCGCGTCCATGGTGTTGTAGCCGTCCAGCAGGCCCCGCACGAGCGCCCCGTCGGCGTAGGCGGGGGTCGGCGAGGGCAGGGCGCCCGTGCTCATCGGGGCCACGACGGCGGCCGCCACCAGGGCGCCGAGCAGGACCAGGAACGCCGGGGTCAGGTAGCGCCCCACCCACTCCATGAGCCGGCCCGGACGGAACGCCGCCACCGCGGCGACCGCGAAGAACGCCGCCGTGAAGCCGAGCAGCCGCAGGCCGCCGTCGCCCGCCAGGGGCGCGACACCGATCTCATAGGACACCGTGGCGGTGCGGGGGATGGCGAAGAGGGGGCCGATCGTCAGGTACAGCAGGCACGTGAACGCCACGGCGAAGCGCCGGGAGACGGGCGCCGTCATCTCACGGACCGAGCGCGCCCCCGTCACCGCCGAGGCGACGATGCCCAGAACCGGCAGCCCCACCGCCGTGACGAGGAAGCCGAGCGTGGCCGGCGTGACCGCGGCGCCCGCATCCCGGCCCAGGCCGGCGGGGAAGATCAGGTTGCCCGCGCCGAAGAACAGGCCGAAGACGAGCGAGGCCAGCAGCAGGGTCTGACCGGGGCGCAGGCGCGGGGGCATCACGGGCCTCTCGACGGCGGACGGGGCGCCATGACTGTACCCGGCGCGCGGTCAGCCTCCGCGCCTAGACTGGACGGGTCCCCGAACCAGGAGCGTGTGACCCCGTCATGTCCTTCCCGCTGCACCGTCCCCGGCGTCTGCGCCGGTCCGCCGCGATGCGCCGCCTCGTCGCCGAGACGCGCCTGCACCCCGCCGAGCTGATCCTGCCGGCCTTCATCAAGGAGGGCGCCGCCGAGCCCGTGCCGATCGCCTCGATGCCGGGCGTCGTGCAGCACACCGCGGACTCGCTCAAGGCCGCCGCGGCCGAGGCCGCCGAGCTGGGCCTGGGCGGCATCATGCTGTTCGGCGTGCCGACCACGCGCGACGCCGTCGGCAGCGCCGCCCTGGACCCGGACGGCGTCCTGAACCGGGCCATCCGGGACGTGAAGGCGGAGGTGGGGGACGGGCTCGTCGTGATGTCCGACCTGTGCCTGGACGAGTTCACCGACCACGGCCACTGCGGCGTGCTCACCGCCGAGGGCACCGTGGACAACGACGCGACGCTGGAGATCTACGCCCGGATGGGCGTCGCGCAGGCCGAGGCCGGTGCGGACGTGCTCGGCCCCTCCGGGATGATGGACGGCCAGGTCCGCGTGATCCGGGAGGCCCTCGAGGGCGCCGGCCACCACGAGACCGCGATCCTCGCCTACGCCGCGAAGTACTCCTCGGCGTTCTACGGGCCGTTCCGCGACGCCGTCGACTCCCAGCTCACGGGCGACCGCAAGACCTACCAGATGGACGCCGCCAACCGGAGCGAGGCCCTGCTCGAGGTCGCCCTCGACCTCGAGGAGGGCGCGGACATGGTGATGGTCAAGCCCGCGATGAGCTACCTGGACATCGTGCGCGACGTGGCGGACATGGCGGACGTGCCCGTCTCCGCGTACCAGATCTCGGGGGAGTACGCGATGATCGAGGCCGCCGCCGCGCACGGCTGGATCGACCGGAAGGCCTCGATCGTCGAGTCCGTGCTCTCCATCCGGCGCGCCGGCGCCGACTCCGTGCTCACCTACTGGGCGGCCGAGCTCGGCCGCTGGATGAAGGAGGGGTCCCTGTGACCGCGTCCCAGCCGACCACCAACGCCGCCGCCTTCGCCGCGGCCCAGGCCGTCATCCCCGGCGGCGTCGACTCACCCGTGCGCGCCTTCGGCTCGGTGGGCGGCACGCCCCGGTTCATGGCCGGCGCACGCGGCCCGTACCTGACCGACGTCGAGGGCAACGAGTACGTGGACCTGGTCTGCTCGTGGGGCCCCATGCTGCTGGGCCACCAGCACCCCGAGGTCGTCGAGGCCGTGCACGCCGCCGTGGTCCGCGGCCTCGGCTTCGGCACCTCCACGCTGGAGGAGACCGCGCTGGCCGAGCTGATCGCCTCCAAGGTCCCGGTCGAGCGCGTGCGCTTCGTGTCCACCGGCACCGAGGCCACCATGACGGCCCTGCGCCTGGCCCGCGGCGTGACCGGCCGCAACCTGATCGTGAAGTTCGCCGGCTGCTACCACGGCCACTCGGACGGCCTGCTGGCCGCGGCCGGCTCGGGCGTGGCGACCGCCGCCCTGCCCGGCTCCGCGGGCGTCACCGAGGCCGCCGCCTCCGAGACCCTCGTGGTGGACTACAACGACCGCGCCGCCGTCGAGGCCGTGTTCGCCGAGCACGGCGAGCGCATCGCCGCGCTCATCACGGAGGCCGTGCCCTGCAACATGGGCGTCGTGGAGCCCGCCGAGGGCTTCAACGCGTTCCTGCGCGAGATCACCCGCCGCCACGGCGCGCTGCTGATCTGGGACGAGGTGCTCACCGGCTTCCGCGCCACCGCCACGGGCGGCTGGGGCCTGTCCGGACAGCCCGAGGGCTGGACCCCGGACGTCTGGTGCTTCGGCAAGGTGATCGGCGGCGGCATGCCCGCGGCCGCCCTGGGCGGCTCCGCCGAGATCATGGACCACCTGGCCCCGCTCGGCCCCGTGTACCAGGCCGGCACCCTCTCCGGGAATCCGGTGGCCATGGCCGCCGGCCACGCCACGCTCTCCCGCGCCGACGAGGCCGTCTACGCGGCCGTGACGCGCGCCTCGGACGCCGTGCGCGAGGGCCTCGTGGCCGCGCTCGACGCCGAGGGCGTGGACCACTCGATCCAGCGGGCCGGCACCCTGTTCTCCCTGGCGTTCGGCACCTCCGGCACCGGCGTGCGGGACTACCGGGACGCCCAGGGCCAGGAGGTCTTCCGCTACGCCCCGTTCTTCCAGTCGCTGCTGGCCTCCGGCGTGTACCTGCCGCCGTCCGTGTTCGAGGCCTGGTTCGTCTCCGCCGCCCACGACGACGCGGCGGTCACCCGGGTGCTCGACGCGCTGCCGGCCGCGGCGAAGGCGGCCGCGGCGGCGACGCCCCAGGGCTGAGACCCGGGTGCGGGTCGGGGCCGGGCGCTCAGCGCTCGGCCTCGACCGGCCAGTGGCGCGAGACGGTGGCCTGCGGGTCCTTGCGTCGCAGGTACTGCTCGAAGCTCTCCGCCTGCTCGGCCTTCCAGCGGACCTGCCGCTCGTGCAGGTCCGCCGGCGCGACGCGCAGCTGCTCGTACTGGGCGGCCAGGGCGTCGGCCACCTGGACGGCGGCGAGGGCGTCCGCCGCGGAGGTGTGCGCGTTCTCCAGGGTCACCCCGTAGTGCTCGGACACCGCGGAGAGCGTGCGCTTGCCCTTGCGGAACCGGTCCACCTGCTTGTCCAGCACGAACGGGTCGATCACGGGGCGGGCCTCGAGCGGCGTCAGCCCGTGGCGGCGCGCCTCCCGGTCCATCACCGTGAAGTCGTACACGCCGTTGAACGCCACCACGGGGATGCCCGCGGCGAACAGGTCCCGCAGGGTCTCGGTGATCTCCGTGACACCCTGCGCGGCGGGCATGCCCTCCGCCTGCGCCCGCTCCGTGGTGACGCCGTGGACCTCGGCCGCCTCGGCCGGGATGGGCACGCCCGGGTCCACGAGCCACTCGGCCGACGACGCGGCGCGGCCCTGCTCGTCCACCATCACCAGGGTGGCGGTCACGATCAGCGCGGTGCGCGGATCACGTCCGGTGGTCTCGAGGTCGAAGCCGGCGCGGATGCTCTCATGCCAAGTCACGCGCCTCACGCTACCCGGAGCGGCGGACACGACAGGATGGGGTCGTGACCGATCACCCTGTGCTCCCCGGCGCCCGCCACCGCGACGACGGACCGCTCACCCTCGGCGAGGGGCTCGAGGCGCTCGCCCGTCTGGTCCCGCCCGGACGCGCCGTCAGCTACGGGGGGCTGGCCGGCCTGCTGGGGGTCGGCGGTCCGCGGCAGGCCGGCCGGGCGATGGCCGAATCGAGCCCCGGCACGCCGTGGTGGCGGGTGGTCCGGGCCGACGGCTCGCTGCCTCCGGAGCTGGCCGCGCGGGCCGCCGTCGAGCACGAACGCGAGGCCATGCCCCGCACCCCGGCCGGGCGCGTGGACCTGCCCCGGGCCCGCTGGGAGCCCGACGACGGCGCCGCGCGGGCGATCCGTGCGATCGCCGACCGTATCGTGTCCGGGCCCGGTGCGAGGATGAGGCCATGACCAGGGAACACGGGGTGGACCCCTTCGACGACGACGCGGCGGCGCCGGAACGGGCCGCTCGGCTGGTGCGCACGGCCGCCGCGCCCGAGGACCGGATCACGCTCACGGACGAGCAGGAGGCGATCGCCTCGCTCGCCCCCGGGCACGGCGCCGTGCTCGTGCTGGGCGCCCCCGGCACGGGGCGCACCACCGTGGCGGTCGAGTACGCGGCCCGCCGGATCGAGGCGGGGCTGGACCCCGAGTCCCTCCTGCTGCTGGCCCCGAGCCGGGATGCGGCGGCGCGGCTGCGCGACGCGCTGACCCGCCGGCTCGCCGCCGCCGGTCGGGGCACCCGCGCCGTCACCCCCGTGCGGACCTGGTCCTCCTACGCGTTCGACCTGCTGCGCCGTGCCCGCGTCACGGGACCGCTGAGGCATCTGGAGGTCGCCCCCCGGCTGCTCACCGGTGCCGAGCAGGACACGGTCATCGCCGAGCTGCTCGAGGGCTACGCCGCCGGCCTCGCCGCCGCGCCGGACTGGCCGGCCGACGTCGCCCCCGCCGTGGAGGCGCGGGGATTCCGCCGCGAGGTCCGCGAGCTCGTGGACCGCATGAGCGAGCTCGGCCTCGAGCCGGGCCGCCTGCAGGAGCTCGGCACCGCCCACGGGCGCCCCGAGTGGGAGGCCGCGGCCGTGCTGCTGCAGGACTACCGGGACCGGATCGACCTGGGCATGGCCGAGGCGTTCGACGCCGCCGGGCTGCTGTCCGCCGCCGTCCGCGTGCTCACCGAGCGGCATCCCGAGGACCCGGAGCGCGACGCCGCGGCGCAGGCGTTCGTGGCGGCGGAGCGGGACCGCCTGGCCGTGCTCGTGGTCGAGGACCTCCACGAGGCCACCCCCGCCGTGCACGACCTGCTCACCGTGCTCGGACGCGGGCGGGACGTGCTGCTCACCGCGTCGCCGGACACCACCGTGGAGGGCTTCCGCGGCGCCCGGCCCGACCTCCTCGCCCGGTACCCCGGGGTCCTCGACCCCGATCCCGTGCCGGGGGCCGCCCCGCCCGCGTCCCCGGACGGGCGCGTCCGGGTGCTGACGCGCGGGCACCGCATGCGCGCCGAGGTCCAGGACGCCTACCTGCGCGTGGCCCGCCGGGTCCGCCAGCGCACCGCCGGCGTCGAACGGACCCGGACCGAGACCGTCCCGGCGGACGGTGACGGCGCCGTCCGCGCGCACGTCGTGCCCACCCGCGCCCACGAGGACCAGCTCGTCCTCGAACGGGTGCTGCGGGTCCACCACGAGGACGGGGTGCCCCTGGACCGGATCCTCGTGGTCGCCCGCTCCGGCTCCCGTGTGGCCGCGCTCGCCCGCCACCTGGAGGCCGAGGGCGTCCCCGTGCTGCGCGACGCCGCCGGGCTCGTGCTGAAGGAGGAGCCCGCCGTCGCGCCCCTGCTCACGCTGGTGGACGCGGCGGGGGCGCTCGCGGAGGATCCGGAGGCCCGGGTCGAGGACGTGCTCGACCCGGACGAGGTCGTGGGACTGCTCACCGGCCGGTACGGGATGGCCAGCGCGCTGCACGTGCGGCGGCTGCGCCAGGACCTGCTGGCCGCCGAGCGGGGCCGGGGCGGCCGGCGCACCTCGGACGCGCTGCTCGCCGCGGCCCTGCTGGACCCGAGCCTGGCCGGCCCCGAGCACGAGCGGCACCGCGCCCTGCGCCGCGTCCACTGGATGCTCCGGGACGGCCTGGAGGCCGCCCGCGCCCCCTCGGCCTCGCCCGAGACCGTGCTGTGGGCGCTGTGGTCCGCCTCCGGTCGGGCCGAGCGGTGGCGTTCGCTCGCGCTGCGGCCCGCCGAGCACGCGAACGACCGCCGCGAGTCCCGCCGGGCGGACGCGGACCTCGACGCCGTCGTCGCCCTGTTCAAGGTGGCCGAGCGCTTCGTGGACCAGTTCCCGGGCGCGTCGCCCGAGTCGTTCGCCGTCTACATGGAGTCCCAGGACCTGCCCGTGGACACCCTGGCCCGCCGTGCCGAGTCCGGTGACGCCGTGCACGTGCGCACCCCCGCCGCGGCGGCCGGCCAGGAGTGGGACACGGTGATCGTCGTGGGCCTGCAGGAGGGCGTGTGGCCGAACACCCGGCTGCGCGGCCAGCTGCTCGGCGCCACCGACCTCGTGGACCTCGTGACCCTGCCCGCGGACGCCCCGTGGCCCACGGATCACCGCACCCGGCTGCGCGAGGTGCGTCAGGACGAGCTGCGCATGCTCGCGGCCGCGGTCTCCCGGGCACGGCGTCAGGTGGTCGTCACGGCCGTCCGCTCGCCGGATGAGGGCCCCTCCGACTTCCTCGACCTGGTGGACCCGCCCGAACGGCTGCCCGCCGAGGCGCGCGACGCCGCCGGCGTCCGGCGGCTCACCGCGGTCCCCGACCCGATCACGGCGTCCGCGCTCGTCGGCCGGCTGCGCCGCGTCCTGGAGGCCGGGGACGAGGCGGACGCGGCCGACGGGGCGACATCCCGGGCCGCGGCGGCCGCCGGCCTGGCGGTCCTCGCCGAGGACGGCGTGACCGTCGCGGACCCCCGACGCTGGTGGGGCCTGCTGCCGCTGTCCACCGAGGCCGCGCTCGTCGACCCGGAGCGCGAGGTCGTCGCGCTCTCGCCCTCCCGCGTGGAGACGGCCCTGCGCAATCCGCTGAACTGGGTGCTGTACCACGTCGGCGCGAACGCGGGCGGAACCCTCGCCCAGTCCGTGGGCACGCTCGTGCACTCGGTGGCCGAACACCACCCCGAGGGCGTGCCCGAGGACGTGCGCGCCGAACTGGAACGCCGCCTGCCCGAACTCGGCCTGCCGGAGGGCTGGATCACGGAGATCGAGCACGACCGGGCCCGCGGCCTGGTGGACGCCTACATCGGCTACTGGAGCATCGCCCGGGCGGCCGGGCGTCGGCCCGTGGCCCAGGAGGTGCGGCTCCTCGCGGACCTGACCTGGGGCGGGACCACCGTCCGGATCACCGGCGTCGTGGACCGGCTCGAGGCGGATGCGCAGGGCCGACCCTTCATCGCCGACCTCAAGACCGGCCGCAGCGCGCCCACCGGCGCGGAGATGGCGCGCCAGCCCCAGCTGGCCGCCTATCAGGTGGCCGTCCGCGCCGGCGGTCTGGAGCAGGTCCGGGACGACCCCGCCACGGACCCCGCCCTGCGCGCCGCGCTCGCCGGCCTGGAACGGCCCGCGACGCCGGCCGGCGCGGCCCTCGTCCAGCTCGGCGCCGGCACCCAGAAGACCAAGGTGCAGGACCAGCCGGCCCTCGAGGACGAGGACACCTGGGCGCTCGAGCAGGTGTTCACGGCGGCCCGCCGCACCACGGGGCCGCGCTTCCTCGCCCTCCACGAGGCCGGCGCCCGCCGGTGCGCGCTGCCCTCCGTCTGTCCGCTCTGCTCCGAAGGAAGGCAGGTCACCGAATGGCCCCGCTGACCGGCGATCCCGCCGCCCAGACCGATCGTCCGCGCGTCGAGGACGCGGTCCACTCGCCGGAGGACATCGCGGCACGGCTGCGGCTGCCCCCGCCCACGCAGGAGCAGGCCGAGGTGGTCACCGCCCCGCTCACTCCGCGCCTGGTGCTGGCCGGCGCCGGCTCCGGCAAGACCGCCACCATGGCCGACCGCGTGGTCTGGCTCGTGGCCAACGGTCTCGTGCGCCCGGACGAGGTCCTCGGCGTCACGTTCACCCGGAAGGCGTCCGGTGAGCTCGCCGAGCGGATCAACGGGCGCGTGGACGCCCTGCTGCGCTCCGGCCTCGAGATCCCCGGCTTCGACGGGGAGCCCGAGGACCTGGGCCGCGCCTCGGTGTCCACGTACCACTCCTACGCCGGCGCGCTCGTCAGGGACCACGGCCTGCGGATCGGCGTGGAACCGGAGGCGCGGCTGCTCGGAGGCGCGGACGCCCACCGGCTCATGGGCGCCGTCGTGCGTTCGCATCCGGTGGTCGCGGACACCCTCGGCGTGGCCCCGTCCCGGCTCATCACGCAGGCGTTGCGGCTGGCCGGGGACATGGCCGAGCACCTGGTGAGTGCGGACGAGGTGCGCGAGTTCCTCGCCCGGCTGGCCGAGCAGGGGAGCGCCCTGCCGCTGCCCCCGCGCGCCAAGACCCCCTCGAAGGAGATCCAGGAGTTCCTGACCGGCCTGGCGGACCGCGCCCTCATGGCGGACCTCGTGGCCCGCTACGACGAGGTCAAGCGCGAGCAGGACGTGATGGACTTCGGCGACCTGCTGCGCCACGCGGCGCGCATCGCCGTCGAGGTGCCGGCGGCCGGCGAGCAGGAGCGCGCGCGGTTCCCCGTGGTGCTGCTGGACGAATTCCAGGACACCTCCCACGCCCAGATGCGGATCTTCGCCGGGCTGTTCGGCCCGCGCGGCCCCGAGGACGACGCGCCCGGGTTGGGGCACTGCGTCACCGCGGTGGGTGACCCCCACCAGTCGATCTACGGCTTCCGCGGCGCCTCCGCCGGGCAGCTCTTCGCCTTCCCGCACGCCTTCCCCCGACTGGAGACCGGCCCCGGCGGCGCCCCGCGGCGCGTGAACGCGGACGTCTCGCACCTGACGATCGCGTGGCGCAACGAGGAGTCGATCCTGGCGGTCGCCAACGCCGTCGCCGCACCGCTGAACGCCCACGCCGCCGCGACGGGCGGCGCGCCGGTGGAGGTGCGCACCCTGCGGCCCCGGCCGGGCGCGGGGGAGGGCGTCGTCCGGGTGGACCGGTTCGTCACCGCGGAGGAGGAGGCCGCCGACGTCGTCGCCCGCCTCGGCGCCCTCACCGGGTCCGGGCCCGGGGGGGCCACCCCGAGCCGCGCCGTCCTGTGCCGCACCCGCGCCCAGTTCGGCCCCGTGCTGGACGCGCTCGACGCCGCCGGCCTGCCCTACGAGGTGCTCGGGCTCTCCGGGCTGCTGGCGCTGCCGGAGGTCGCCGAGGTGCTCGCCGTCCTCCACGTGCTGGCCGACCCCACGCGCAGCGACCAGCTCGTCCGCCTGCTCACCGGCCCGCGCTGGCGCATCGGCGTGGCCGACCTCGAGGTGCTGCAGGAGCGCGCCCGGTTCGTCTCGCGGCTGCGGGCCCGGCGGGCCGGCGGTGGGCGGGAGGACCCCGCCGGGGACGCCCCGGACCCGGCCCGGGACGTGAGCCCCGAGGAGGACGCCGACGCCGCCGCCCTGCTGGAGGCCCTCGACTCCCTGCCCGGGGAGGGGACGGACTGGGTCGGCTCGCGCGGCCGCGGCTTCTCACCCGAGGGCCTGGCCCGACTGAGGGCCGTCAACGCCGAGCTGCGCCGGCTCTCTACGCGCACCGGGGAGGACCCGGCCGACCTCATCGCGGAGGTGATCCGTGAGACGGGGCTGGACGTCGAGGTGGCCCTGCGGCCCGGCGTCTCCGCGGCCGCGGCCCGGCGGCACCTGAACGCGTTCCAGGACGCGGCCCGCGACTTCGGCGCCGGCACCACGGCGACGGACCTGACGGCGTTCCTGGCCTGGACGGAGTCCGTCCTCGAGCACGAGGACGGCCTCGGCGTCGAGAACGCCGAGCCCACCCCCGGCCTGGTCCAGGTGCTCACCGCGCACGCCTCGAAGGGGCTCGAGTGGGACGTCGTCGCGGTCCCCGGCCTGCAGGAGGGCACGTTCCCCTCCACGCGGGCGGACCGCTGGACCAGCCCCCGGGCCGGCGCGCTGCCGTGGCCCCTGCGCGGGGACCGCGCGTCGCTGCCGCAGTGGGACGGCTCGTGGGCGCAGGACCAGCGGGACTGGGTCCAGTCGGCCGGCACCGGATACAGCTCGAAGGCGGCCCAGGAGGGCAACCCGGACCCCTATGCCGTGGCCGTGGCCGCCCACGCCGAGCGCGAGGAGCGGCGCCTGGCCTACGTCGCGTACACGCGCGCGCGATCCGCCCTGTGGCTGAGCACCTCCCTGTTCAAGGGAGTCAACAAGGAGCCCCTGCCGGCCTCGGCCTTCCTCGAGGAGGTGGCCGGTCTGGCGGGGGAGGTGCCCGGCGTCGCGCTCGGCCCCGCCCCGGCCGAGGACGACCTGCCCGAGGCCAACCCCGCCGCGGGCCGGACGCTGGTCGCCCGCTGGCCCTTCGACCCGCTCGACGGCCCGGAGGCCTTCGTCGCCGACCCGGAGGACCCCGAGGACGAGGAACGCTGGCAGCCGCTGCCGCGCCGCTCCCGGGCCCGCCGG
Source organism: Micrococcus sp. APC 4021 (assembly GCF_030407635.1). Taxonomy (NCBI): domain Bacteria; kingdom Bacillati; phylum Actinomycetota; class Actinomycetes; order Micrococcales; family Micrococcaceae; genus Micrococcus; species Micrococcus sp. APC 4021. Next base: position 5,898 of record NZ_JASDCZ010000022.1, on the reverse strand, counting down.
CACGGGGTGGAGGCGGCCGCCGCGGCCGTGCACGCCGCGGACCCGGCGGCGCTCGGGGACGACCCGGAGCTGGCCCGCCAGGTGGACTGGGTGCTGCTGCGCCGCCGGGACGTCGCCGGGACGGGCGGGGAGACCGCCCTGCCCGAGCACGTCTCCGTGTCCCTCTACGGCGAGCTCGCCGCCGACCCGCAGGCCGTGGCCGAGCAGCTGCGCCGGCCCCTGCCCCGGCCGCCCGCGCACGCGGCGCGGCGCGGCACGGCGTTCCACGCGTGGCTCGAGGAGCGCTTCGGGGCCACCGGCATGCTGGACATCGACTCGGCCGAGGACGCCGCGGACCTGTGGGTCGACGAGGCCCTCGACCTCGGCCCGATGCAGGAGTGGTTCCGCTCCTCGCGCTGGGCGGAGCGCACCCCGGCCTTCGTCGAGGCCCCGGTCGAGACGACGGTCGGCGGGATCACACTGCGGGGCCGGGTCGACGCGATCTACCGCTCCGGCGGCGACCCCCGCCTGCCCTTCGACCCCGAGGCCGACTGGGAGCTCGTCGACTGGAAGACCGGCGCCGTGCCGCGGGGCCGCGACCTCGAGCTCAAGTCGCTGCAGCTGGCCGTCTACCGGCTCGCCTGGTCACGGCTGCACGGGATCCCGCTGGAACGGATCGGGGCCAGCTTCGTGTACGTGGCCCACGGGCAGGAGCGCTCCTTCCCGGACCTGCCGGGGGAGGAGGAGCTCGAGCGTCACATCACGGACGCCCTGGCCCGCCGTTGATCGGCCGCACCACCTCGACGGCGGGCAGCGGGCCCGTCTCCGGGTCCGCGGTCCTCGCGGCCGCGGCCTCCCGGGCGTCCTCCGCCGCATCCCGGGCGTCCTCGGCGGCGTCGGCGGCCGCGTCGGCCTCCGCCTGGCGCGCGGCCGCCTCCTGCGCGGCGCGCACGTCGCCCTCGAGCTCGGCCAGCATGGCCTCCGCCTCGGCGACCATCCCCGCGTCGTGCCGGTCCAGGCCCCGCGTGAGCCACTGGGCGAGGGCGAACTCGGCGAGCAGCGCCGCACGGCGCATCAGGTGGGCGTCGCCGTCGTCGGCGGCCCCCGCGTCGGCCCGCCGGGCCGCGTAGGCGTCGAGGACGCGGTCGGCCAGGTCCGGGTCCGTGGCGGCGGCCAGCCAGGCGACGTCGCCGGCCGGGTCGCCCACGTGCAGGTCCGTCCAGCCCGTCACGCCCACCACGCGGCCGCGCTCGAGGAGCAGGTTGTCCTCGTGCAGGTCACCGTGCACAGGCACCGGGGTGAACCGCCACAGGGCCTCCTCCTCCATGGCCTCCTCCCAGCGGCGCAGCAGCAGGGGCGGCACGCGGCCGGAGGTGGCCGCCTGGTCGAGGGCGTGGAGGTGACGCTGCCGGATCTGCTCCGCCGTGTAGGAGGGCAGGTCCGCGTGGTCCACGACATCCGAGGGCAGCGTGTGGATCGCGGCCAGCACACGGCCCACGTCCTGCACCGCGGGCTCGCCGAGCCGGGCCAGCTCATCCAGGGTGACGGGACGCCCGGGCATGTCCTGATAGACGAAGGTGCGCAGCCCCTCGAGCCGCACCGCGCCCGCCACGGAGGGCGTGCGGAACGGCAGGCCGGCGCGCACCGCCGGGGTCAGGCCCGCCAGCACCTGCAGCTCCGTCTCGAGACGGATGCCCGCCTCCGGGGTGCGGGGCGAGCGGACCCGCCACCGCTGGCCCTCACCGTCCACGACGACGGCGGTCGAGAAGTCCGCGGGGTCGTCCGGGCTCGCCTCCGCGGAGACGGGGGCGAGGCCGGGGACGGCCGCGGCGGCCAGGGCTGCGAGACGAAGGGGCTGACGATCCACCCCTCCAGCCTAGGCGCGGAACGCCCTCCCCCGTCGTCGGGCGCACCGGAGACGGGTCGCTAGCCTGGACGCATGGCCTCCTGCCCCCCGTCGTCGTCCGACCCCACCGCCGCACCACCCCTGGCCCTGCCGCTGGCCCGCGAGGAGCTGGACCGCGGTGCCGTGGCCCGCCTCGACCCGGGCCACCTGGCGGCGTCCTGGGCGCGCGAGGGGACGGAGGTCCTGTGGCTGCAGGGCGGCCGCGCACCCGTCGCGGACGGCCGGCTCGTCTTCACCGCGCCCTCCGGTCCCGTGCCGGCCGAGGCCGCGTATCTGGGCCGCGGCACCGCGGCGGACCGGGGCCCGCACGGGCGGGAGCGCGAGGTGGTCTCCGTCGCCGTCGAGCCGCCGGCGGCCCTGCCCGAGGACGCGGCCGCCGCGCTCGCCGACGCCGTGTGGGTCGGCCTCCGCGATGCGGCCGCCGCCCTCAGCGACGCGGACACCGGGCTGTTCGTGGCCGCCGTCGCGAACGCCAACTGGCACGCCACCCACCGCTTCTGCGCGTTCTGCGGCGGCGTCACGGACGTCGAGGCGGCCGGCTGGGTGCGTCGCTGCCGCGACTGCTCCCGGGAGCAGTTCCCGCGCACGGACCCGGCGGTGATCGTGGCCGTCATCGACCCGGCCGGGCGGATCCTGTTGGGCCGCAACGCGGCGTGGCCCGAGGGGCTGTACTCCTGCCTGGCCGGGTTCGTGGAGCCGGGGGAGTCCCTGGAGCACGCGGTGGTCCGGGAGATCGCGGAGGAGTCCGGGATCACGGTGACGCACCCGCGCTACCGCGGCTCCCAGCCGTGGCCGTTCCCGCGCTCGCTCATGCTCGGGTTCACCGCCCTGGCCCCGGCCGGCGTCGAGCCGGTTCCGGACGGCGAGGAGATCCTCTCCGTGCGCTGGTTCGAGCGGAAGGAGCTCGCGCATCTGGCCCGCGAGGGCGACGTCACCCTGCCCGGGGCCGTGTCCATCGCGCGGGCGCTCATCGAGGATTGGTACGGTGGGATGCTGCCCGATGCGCAGACCCTGATCACCTAGGAGGACTCGTCCCGCATGAGCACTCCCGACGAGATCCTCCGCGGCCTCGACCCGGAGCAGCGCCGGGCCGCCACGGCCCTGCACGGGCCCGTCTGCATCCTGGCCGGCGCCGGCACCGGCAAGACCCGCGCCATCACGCACCGCATCGCCTACGGCGTGGCCTCCGGCGTCTTCGACCCGCACCGCACCCTCGCCCTGACCTTCACGGCGCGCGCCGCCGCGGAGATGCGCACCCGCCTGCGCGACCTCGGCGTGGCCGGCGTCCAGGCCCGCACGTTCCACTCGGCGGCCCTGCGCCAGCTGCAGTACTTCTGGCCCCAGGCCGTGGGCGGGCCCATGCCCTCGCTGATCGAGAACAAGGTGCGCCTGCTCACGGAGGTCGCCCAGCGCATGCGCATGACCGTGGACCGGGCCGGCCTGCGCGACCTCGCCGGCGAGATCGAATGGGCCAAGGTCTCCCTGCACGCCCCCGAGGGCTACGCCGAGGCCGCGAAGGAGCGGGAGATGCCCGCCGGCTGGACCGCCACCACCGTCGCCCGTCTCTACACCGGCTACGAGGAGGCCAAGACAGCCCGGAACATGATCGACTTCGAGGACGTGCTGCTGATCCTCGTGGGGATCCTGTCCACCGAGCCGCAGATCGCGGCCACGATCCGGGACCAGTACCGCGTGTTCGTGGTGGACGAGTACCAGGACGTCTCGCCGCTGCAGCACCGCCTGCTCGACCTCTGGCTCGGCGACCGCGGCGACCTGTGCGTCGTCGGCGACGCCTCTCAGACGATCTACTCGTTCACGGGCGCGACCTCCCGCTTCCTCACCGACTTCCGTGAGCGGTATCCCGCGGCCACGGTGGTCCGTCTCGTGCGTGACTACCGGTCCAGCCCGCAGATCGTGGAGGCGGCCAACCGCCTGCTGGCGGACCGCACCAAGGCGGGGGAGCGGGACCGCACGATGCCGCGCTGGCCCGACCCCCTCGAGCTCGTCTCCCAGCGGCCGGCCGGCCCCGACCTCGTGTTCGCGGAGTGCACCGACGACGAGGCCGAGGCCGGCTGGGTCGCAGACCGGATCGCGGCGCTGATCGACGACGGCGTGCCGGCCTCCGAGATCGCCGTCCTGTTCCGCACCAACGGCCAGTCCCAGGCCTTCGAGACGGCGCTGTCCTCGGCGGGCATCGGCTACCAGCTGCGCGGCGGCGAGCGGTTCTTCTCCCGGCGCGAGGTGCGCGACGGCATCCTGCAGCTGCGGGCCGCCGCCCGCGCCGCCCAGGACCTGACGGGCGACGACGTCACGGACCGGGTGCGGGACGTGCTCTCCTCGCTCGGCTACTCCGCCGAACCGCCGGCGGCCTCCGGCGCGGCCCGTGAACGGTGGGAGTCCCTGCACGCCCTCGTCAACCTCGCCGACCAGCTCGCCACGACGCGCGGGGCCGAGTTCACGTTGACCGAGCTCGTGGCCGAGCTCGACGAGCGTGCCCAGCACCAGCACGCGCCGACGGTGCAGGGCATCACCCTGGCCTCGCTGCACTCGGCCAAGGGCCTCGAGTGGGACGCGGTGTTCCTCGTGGGCCTGTCCGAGGGGCTCATGCCGATCTCCTTCGCGGAGACCCAGGCCGAGGTGGACGAGGAACGGCGCCTGCTCTACGTGGGCATCACGCGTGCCCGCCAGCACCTGTCGCTGACGTGGACGCTCTCGCGGGGCACGGGCGGGCGCTCCACCCGGCGGCCCTCCCGGTTCCTGTGGGCCATCGACCCGACCCTCGGCGGCACCCGCGAGCACGCCCCGGCCCGTGGTTCCGCGGCGGGCCCGACGGCGCCGCGGCGCCGGGGCGCGAAGGTCGCCGTGTGCCGCACGTGCGGCAAGCCCCTCGAGACGGGAGCCGAGCGCAAGGTCGGCCGCTGCCTGGACTGCCCCGCCACCTACGACGAGGCGGTGCTCGAGGAGCTGCGCGACTGGCGCACCCGCACGGCCGCCGAGATGCGGATGCCCGCGTTCGTGGTGTTCACGGACGCCACCCTCGTGGCCATCGCCGAGGCCATGCCGAAGACCCCGGCAGAGCTGCTGAAGGTGCCCGGCCTCGGCAAGTCCAAGCTGGAGAAGCACGGACCGGAGCTGCTCGAGCTGCTGCACGGCACCCCGGCGGCCTGAGCCGCGGACCCGCGCTCCGTTCCGCCGGCGGCGCCGACCCCCTCAGAACGCCCAGCCGAGCGCGTCCGGGTCGCAGGCACAGCCGGGCCGGGGGCGGACCCGCACCCGGCGCGTGCGTCCCGTCACCCGATCGGCCCGCAGCACGCCGGGGGCCGGTCCGGCCCGCAGCGCGTCCACGGTCAGCACGGCGGCCCGCAGCGCCGCGAGCCCGTCCACCTGTCCCCGGTGCGCCGACGGGCCGGGCGCCGTCGGGGCATCGGGGACGCCCGTCGGATCCGCGGGCCATCGGCACAGCGGGCACCCGCGCACCCCGGGGGCGCACCACGGTCCGACCGTGACCGCCTTCGGTCCCACCGTGACCGGCAGCAGCGGGTGGTCGGCGGCCAGGGCCTGCGCGGCCAGGTCCGCGTCGAGCACGGACCCCACCGCCACCGTCGCCTGCCCCACGAGCACCGGCACCGGGCCGTGGTGCGCGTAGAGGCGCAGCCCGGGGGCCACATCGCCCAGCCGGCGCTCGAGCGCACCCGCCCGGGGCCGACCGAGGTCCCCGGGCAGCAGGCCGGTCCCCAGGTCCGCGGCGTCGACGGGCCGCGGATCCCACAGGGCCAGGCGCAGCGCCCCGGCCCCCGCCAGGGCGTGGGCGATCGCCGCGCCCACCGCGTCGAGGCCCGCCACATGGACGTCGGTCGGCGGGGCCCACACCCCCGGCTCCGGCGCTGACGCGGCGGTGTCATGAGGGACGGTGGTGACGGTCTCGGCGACGGTGCGCACGGCTCTCCTCTCGGCTCGGTGCCTCCCACCCTGCCAGGGCGCCCCCGGACCGCGCCGGATTGTCCACAGCCTGC
>NZ_JASDCZ010000219.1:0-1266 GCF_030407635.1 Micrococcus sp. APC 4021 | reverse complement strand
TCCTTTGCGTCCGGGGCGTCGGTTCCGTGCAAGGACGCCCGAGGGCCCGACCCTCCGGCCGGCCGCGGACGCGGTACCACCTTGCTTGCCGGCGTCGGGAGGTCCCCGGGGTGCCGGCCGCTTGATGACTGCTGTGACGGGCTTACCCGTCCGGTTCTACTGGGGCCGTGCGGCCCGTTCTTCCGGAGGCTCGCCGGTGATGGCCGGGTCGACGCCTGTGCCCGCCAGTGTAGTGGACGCTGCGCCGGCCCGGGGCCGCGGGGCCGGAGCGCGTCAGAGGGCGGTGCGCACGGCCGCCGACGCGTCGCCGTCGATCTCCACGTGCACGGCGTCCCGGCCCGAGGCCCAGAGGAGGAGCTCCCCGACCTCGCCGGTCACCGTGACGGGCGCCCGCAGCGCCACGGCCCCACGGGTGACGGTGACCGGGGCGCGACCCGGGCCCTGGAGGACCACCGGCGCCGTGGACGTGCGCAGGAACAGCGGGGCCATGCGACGCAGCGAGCGGTAGAGGGCGTCCTCCTCGTCCGGGGAGAACGGGCGCGGGGCGGGCAGCGAGCCGCCGGTCGCGGACTCGCCGCGCCGGACGTCCTCGAGGTGGATGAAGTGCTCGGCCGCGTTCACGTGCCTGTCCGCCGCCCGCATGGGGTTCAGCGCCGACGGGCCCGCGGCCCACTCCCGCACGACCTCGGCGTAGTCGCGGCGCTTGGTGTCCGCGGTCAGGCGGTCGAGGTGGCGGGACAGCGGCGGGATGAACAGGGCGGCGAAGGCGTCGGGCCGGCTCTCCCGCAGCCAGAGGTGGGCGGCGAGGTCGCGGGTGCTCCAGCCGCCGCACAGGGTGGGCGCGTGGGGGCCCTTCTCGAGCAGGAGGTCAGCGAGACGGGCGCGTTCGGCTGCGGCGAAGGTGGTCATGGGCACCACGGTAGGGAGCGGGCCGCGGCGCGGGCGAGGGGTGGGCCGCGCCGCGGCCGCGAATCCGCCCGACGGGAGGACTCAGCCTCCGGCGCCGAGGAGGACGCTCTCCCGGGAGATGCGGGTCATCTCCTCCCGGTCCACGACCTTCACCCGCTCCCGCGCCACCGGACCGGCCTGCGTCGCCTGCGCACCCAGGGACTTCTCATGGTCATCCAGAGCATGCCAACCGGCCCACGTGGTGTACGGGACCTCACGGGACTCGAGCAGCTCGATCACCGACTCCTCCGACGGCTCCTGGGCCGTCCACAGCCCCGGCTCGTCCTCGATCAGATGCTTGATCGTCTCCAGGGAGTC
>NZ_JASDCZ010000218.1:0-1272 GCF_030407635.1 Micrococcus sp. APC 4021 | reverse complement strand
GCCGGTTCCGGGACGGGGGCGGCGGCGGAGACGCCGTCGTCGCGGACGGAGGCGTCGTCCTCGGCCACGAGCATCACGACGAGCGAGTCCGGCTGCACGCGGGCGTCGAGGGCGGTGATGACCCCGGTGGCGTCGCCGTCGAGCTGGGAGGGCATCGGCTCGGCGAACTCCACCTTCACGCGCTGCGCCTGCTCCGTGTGCATCACGGGGATGGAGCTGCGGGACCGGGTCACGGTCTTCACGGCGATCCGCGCCCAGTCGAGCGCGTGCCGGGGCGAGAGGACCATGACGTCGAGGAGGCCGTCGTCGAGCTTGGCCTGGGGCAGCAGCTCGACGCCGCCCGTGAGCATCCCGCAGTTGGCCACCATCACGGTGCGCACCTTGAACCGGCGGGGCTGACCGCCGTCGAGGGCCACGGTCACCTCGTGCCGCTTGCCGCGCAGGTGCCGTATGCCGGCCTCGCTGTAGGCCAGCCAGCCGGCCAGGCTCTTCAGCTCGTCCTTGGTGTCGCCCATGATGTCCGCGTCGTAGCCGGCGCCGCCGATCACGGTGAAGGTCTGCCGGGTGACGCGCCCGTCCTCGTGCGTGAAGCGGACGTCCACGGTGTCGATGCGCCGCTGCCGGCCCCCCACGGCGATCCTCAGGCATTGCTCGACGTCGTTGATCGGCAGGTCCAGGTTGCGGGCCAGCAGGTTCCCGGTGCCCAGCGGCACCACGCCGAGGGCGACGTCGGTGCCGGCCAGCTGCTCGGCCACGGTGCGGACCGTGCCGTCGCCGCCCGCGGCGATCACGAGCCGGGCGCCGGCGTCGAGGGCCTGCCGCGCCATGGCGGTGCCGGGGTCGTCCTCCTGCGTCTCGAGCACGAGCACCTCGCCGAGGCCCTCCGCCGCCGCGAGCCGCTCGAGCTCGCGCCGCACCCGGTCCGCGTGCGTCTTGATGGGGTTCAGCACCAGCGCGACCTCGTGCCGGCCCGTGCCGATGCCGGGCACCTCCTCCAGCCGGCGCTGCACGCCGCCCATCCGCGCGTCGAGGGCGTCCACCAGGAGACGCGTCCGCTCGTGCTGCACGCCGAGGCGGACCTGGCGCACCGCCAGCACCACCACGACGACGATCAGCACGGCCAGGAGCACCAGGGCGGCCAGCGCCATCCACCACTCGGGAGTCATGCCCTGAGTCTAGGCGTCGGCCCCGCCCGCTAGGTGTAGGAGGGCATGACGTTGTTGACTCGGGCCGGGGCCAACGAGGCCGGCGGGGCGTTCCCGCAGGAGGTAT
>NZ_JASDCZ010000217.1:0-1311 GCF_030407635.1 Micrococcus sp. APC 4021 | reverse complement strand
CCGATCGAGGGGTAGCCGTTCTGCAGGAGCAGGTTCACGGGCACGTCGTGGTCCGTGGCGTAGCCGACCAGGTCGTCGAAGCTCCACGGGGCGACGGGGTTGACCTTGACCATGCCGTGGGCCTCGTCCCAGCCCACCAGCGGGGTGTTCGTGCGCGTCGGCGCCTCGTCCCGGCGGACGCCGGTGAACCACAGGTCGTATCCGGCCAGCGCCCGGTTGAGGGGCTCGACCTTGCGCATCGCGCAGCACAGCCCCGGGTCGCGGGCGAACAGGTCCTTGCCGTGGCGCTCGTCCTGCTCGGCCACGGTCAGCTCCGGGAGCACGTCCACCACGGTGACGGCGAGGCGGCGGGCCACCTCGTCGCGCGTCGCGAGCGTCTCGGTGAAGTGGTAGCCGGTGTCCAGGAAGAGGACGTCCACGCCGGGCATCCGCTGCGCCACCAGGTGCGGCAGGACGGCGTCGGCCATGGAGCAGGCCACGGCCGCCCGGCGGAGGTCCACATGGCGGGCGGCCCAGTCGACCACCGCCTCGGCGGGGGCGTCCCAGCCGAGCTCGGCGGCGCCGGACTCCGCGAGCGCCTGCAGGCGCTCGAGGTCCTCGGTCGGACGGGTGGGGGGAACGGTGCTCATCGGAGGGCCTCCTCGTCGACTCGGTGCGCCCACCGGGCGAAGGTCTCGCCCGGCTCACGCTGCTCGTCGTACCGGCGGACGACGCGCTCGACGTAGTCGACCAGCCCGTCCGCGCGGACCTTCAAGCCGCGGACGCTGCGTCCGAGGCCGGCCTCGGCGCGGTCCACGGAGGCCAGCCCGCCGCCCAGGTGAACCTGGAAGCCGGGCGTCTGGCCGCCGTCGTCGTCCGGGAGCAGCTGGCCCTTCAGGCCGATGTCCGCGGTCTGGATGCGGGCGCAGGAGTTGGGGCAGCCGTTCACATGCAGGCTCAGCCGCTCGGGGAGGCGGTCGGCGAGGTCGGCCAGGCGCTCCTCGAGCTGGGCGATCGCGGCGGTGGCGGTGTCCTTCGTGTCCACGATGGCGAGCTTGCAGAACTCCAGGCCCGTGCAGGCGATGGTGGAGCGGCGGAATACGGACGGCTCCGGGTCCAGTCCCAGCTCCTTCAAGCCGGCCACGACGGCGTCCACCCGGTCCCGCTCCACGTCCAGCACCACGATCTTCTGGTGGGGGGTGGTGCGCAGCCGCGTGGAGCCGTGGGCCTCGAGCAGGTCCGCGAGGGCGGTGAGGGTGGTGCCGCTGGAGCGGCCGACGACGGGAGCGGCGCCGATGTAGAAGCGGCCGTCCTTCTGCTCGTGGACCCCCA
>NZ_JASDCZ010000216.1:0-1334 GCF_030407635.1 Micrococcus sp. APC 4021 | reverse complement strand
TACCTCCTGCGGAGACGCTCCTCCGGCCTCACTGGCCCCGGCCCGAGTCAACAACGTCATGCCCTCCTACATCTAGGAAGCGACGACGACGGCTCCCGTCTCGGCCACGACAGTGCGTGGAAGGCGCCCGTTTCCCGAACGAAAGTGCCGGGACACGCCGCCGTTTCCCGAACGAAAGCGGGGTGGGGCGGAATAGGTGCGGCGGGGTGTCCGTTGTGGTCGGCAGGACGATCGCCGGCGTGAGCGCGTCGGCCCCGCTGACGAAAGGACCCACCGTGGCCACCAAGGACCTGACCCTCGAGGAGTTCGGCTCCACCGTCGCCGAGAACGACACCGTGCTCGTGGACTTCTGGGCCGGCTGGTGCGGCCCGTGCCGCCAGTTCGCCCCCGTGTTCGAGGCCGCCTCGGAGAAGCACGACGACGTCGTGTTCGCCAAGGTCGACACGGAGGACCAGCAGCAGCTGGCGGCGATGGCCGGCATCACCTCCATCCCCACGCTCATGGCCTTCCGCGGCGGCGTGCTCGTGTTCTCCCAGGCCGGCGCCCTGCCGGGCACCGCGCTCGAGCAGCTGCTCGACCAGGTCAAGGGCCTCGACATCGCAGAGGTCCGCCGCCTGGCCGAGGAGCAGCAGGGCCAGCAGGGCGACGCCGAGCCGGGGCAGGACGAGGCCGTGCAGTCCACCGCCGCCCACCTCGACGACGTCAACGGCCGCTGACGGCCCGCGCGGCGTCGCCGCGCCGGCCGCTCACCGCGGGTCGAACGCCCCCTGCTGCCACTGCTCCACGAGCCACGGGCTGAACGCCCGGGGGACGGCGGCCAGGGCGGCGGCCAGATCGGCCGGCTCCACCCAGCACCACTCCGCGACCTCGTCCCGCTCCGGGGCGGGGTCGCCGTGCATCCGGGCCCGGAACACCGGGCAGATCTCGTGCTCCTCCATGCCGGAGGCGTCCGCGGCCCGGTAGCGGAAGTCGGGGAGCACCTCGACGACGTCGGACACCTCCACGCCCAGCTCCTGCGGGGCGCGGCGCAGCACGGCCTCCGCGGGGGACTCGCCGGGGCCGGGGTGCCCGCAGAACCCGTTGGTCCACACCCCGGGGAACGCCGCCTTGCCCAGCGCCCGGCGGGTGAGCAGGAACCGGTCGGCCTCGTCGTACACGTGACAGGAGAAGGCCAGGTGCAGGGGCGTGCCGCCGTCCTCGGTGCGGCGGTGGACCGTGGCCTTGGCCTCCGTGCCCACGGCCTCGCCCGCCGGGGACAGCAGGACCACGCGCTCGACGTCGTCGGGGCCTGCGACCGGGACGTCCGAGGCCGCCATCCACGGTCGGGCGACGGG
>NZ_JASDCZ010000215.1:0-1358 GCF_030407635.1 Micrococcus sp. APC 4021 | reverse complement strand
GGACGCCGACGACGACGGCGCACCGGTCCACTCTACCGGGCACGCCGGCGTCGGGTTCGGCCGCGGGGTCGGGATCAGGCCTGGTCGCGCAGGTCGTAGATCCGCTTGAGCTTGCCGGAGGAGCGGGCCAGGGACTCCGGCTCCACCACGTTGATCACGCACGAGGAGCCGATCTTCGTCTTGATCTCCATGCGCAGGTGCGCCGCGCAGGCCTGGGCCTCCTCGAGGGACGCATGATCACGGCGCTCGATGTTCACGGCCATCTGGTCCATACGGTCCGGGCGGGTGATCTCGAGGGTGAAGTGCGGCGACAGGGCCGGCTCCTTGAGGGCCAGCTCCTCGATCTGCGACGGGAACAGGTTCACGCCGCGCAGGATGATCATGTCGTCCGAGCGGCCGGTGATGCGGCCCATGCGGCGGTGGCCCGGGTGCGTGGTGCCCGGCAGCAGGCGGGTGAGGTCGTGGGTGCGGTACCGGATGATCGGCAGCGCCTGCTTGGTGAGCGAGGTGAAGACGAGCTCGCCGTGGCGGCCGGTCTCGAGGACCTCGTCCGTGAGCGGGTCGATGATCTCGGGGCGGAAGTGGTCCTCCCAGATGTGGGAGCCGTCCTTGGTGGCCGCGGACTCGCCGGCCACGCCCGGGCCCATGACCTCGGAGAGGCCGTAGATGTCCAGGGCGTCGAGGTCGAAGGTCTGCTCGATCTCGCGGCGCATCTCCTCGGTCCACGGCTCGGCGCCGAGGATCGCGACCTCGAGGGAGGACTCGCGGGGGTCCAGGCCGAGCTTCTTGAAGCCGTCCGCGATGGTCAGCAGGTAGGTGGGTGTGGAGAGGATGGCGCGCGGCTGGAAGTCGGTGATCAGCTGCACCTGCTTCTCCGTCTGCCCGCCGGACATCGGGATCACGGCCGCCCCGATGCGCTCGGCACCGTAGTGGGCGCCGAGGCCGCCGGTGAACAGGCCGTAGCCGTACGCGTTGTGCACGCGGTCACCGGGGCGGATGCCGCCGGCGCGGAAGCAGCGGGCGACGAGGGTGGCCCACGTGGCCAGGTCGTCGTCGGTGTAGCCGACCACGGTGGGCTGGCCGGTGGTGCCGGAGGAGGCGTGGATGCGACGCAGCTCGGGGCCCGTGGCGGCGAAGGCGCCGAACGGGTAGCTCTTCCGCAGGAACTCCTTGTCCGTGTACGGGAACTTGGCGAGGTCCCCGAGCTCCGTGAAGTCCGAGGGGTGGACGCCGTGCGCGTCGAAGTGCTCCCGGTACGCGGGCACGTTCTCGTAGGCGTGGTGCAGGGTCCAGCGGAGGCGTTCGAACTGGAGCGCCTCGATCTGGTCCCGGCTCATCGTCTCCTCGGGGTCCGGGGC
>NZ_JASDCZ010000214.1:0-1360 GCF_030407635.1 Micrococcus sp. APC 4021 | reverse complement strand
GGCCCTGGACGCCGCCGCGGCCGCCCTGGCCGAGGCCCCCGACGACGCCGGCGCCGGACACCGGTACTCCACCGCGCCCACGGGATGGCCCCGGGGGAGTCCATCTCCCCGCCGCTGGTCCACGCGAGCGCGTTCCACCTGCCCGGCGCGGACCCGGACGGCGCCCCCACCGCCCCCGGCGCGGACGTGCCTTTCCAGTACGCGCGCTGGGCCACGCCCACCTGGTCCGCGCTCGAGGCCGCCCTGGGCGCGCTGGAGGACGCCGACGTCGCCGTGGTCCCCTCCGGCATGGCCGCGATCGCCGCCGTCCTGCTGCCCCTGCTGCACCCGGGGGACCGCGCCCTCCTGCCCGCGGACGGCTATGGCGCCACCCGCGCCCTCGCCGCCGAGCACCTCACGCCCCGAGGCGTGCACGTGGACCTGGTCGCCACCCAGGGGCTCGCCCATGCGGACCTGAGCGGCTACGACCTGGTGCTCGTGGAGACCCCCTCCAACCCGGGGCTGCGCGTGGCGGACCTGGCGGACGTCGCCGCCCGCGCCCACGCGAACGGCCGCCGGGACGGCGCGGGGGCCCTCGTGGTGGTGGACAACACGCTGCTGACCCCCCTGGGGCAGCGCCCGCTGGAGCTGGGGGCGGACGTGGTCGTGGCCTCGGACACGAAGGCCGTCAACGGGCACACGGACGCCCTCGGCGGGCACGTGGCCAGCCGGGACCCGCAGGTGATGGCGCGGGTGCGCGGCTGGCGGACCCTGGCCGGCGGGATCCTGGGCACCCACGAGGCCTGGCTGATCCACCGCGGTCTGGAGACCCTCGAGGTCCGCTTCGCCCGGATGTGCGCCTCGGCGCAGGCGGTCGCGGAGCTGGCCGCGGGCCACCCGGCGGTGCGCGCCGTGGTCTACCCGGGGCTGGCGGACCACCCGGACGCGGAGGTCGTGGCGCGTCAGATGACGGCGGCGGGCGGCCTCGTCGGGCTGCGGTTCGCGGACGCGGCGGCGGCCGAGCGGTTCATCGCCGCGGCGCAGTACGTGGTGCCGCAGACCAGCTTCGGCGGCACGCACACGGCGGCCGAGCGCCGCGCCCGCTGGGGCGACGACGTCCCGGACGGTTTCGTGCGTCTGTCCGTGGGCGTGGAGCCCACCGCCGAGCTGCTGGCCGACCTGGAACGCGCGATGACCGCCGCGGGCGGCGGGCCGACCGCCTGACCCGCGCCCTCCGCACTTTGTGGGCCGAATACGACTCTCCCGGGGGCTCTGGGGCCCGGGAGAGTCGTATTCGGCCCTGAAAGTGAGCGCCGCCGAGACCTCACCCTGACCCGCGTCCCGGCTACGCTCGCGGACGAGGCCGCCCACCCGCGCCTCG
>NZ_JASDCZ010000213.1:0-1408 GCF_030407635.1 Micrococcus sp. APC 4021 | reverse complement strand
GTTTTCGAACGTGAAAGGGGGGTTCTCAGCGCTTTCGGTCGTGAGATTGGCCCTATCTCACGACCGAAAGTGCGCGTGGCGCGGGATCGGGGTCAGCCGAGCTGGCCGGCCTCCGAGGCCTCGAACTGCTCCTCGTCCTCGGGCACCGGCTCGGTGCCGCGGGCGCGGGCGATCGCCGTCATGAGGTGGTACACCACCAGGGCGGCGACCGTGCCGAGCGTGATGCCGCCGAACACGAGCCCGCTGACCACGAGCTGGGGGTCGGCGATCGCGATGATCAGGCCCGCACCCGCCGTCATGAGGTTCACGGTGTTGGAGAAGTCCACGCGGTTCTGCACCCAGATGCGCACGCCCATCATGCCGATCATCCCGTAGAGGATGATGCCCGCGCCGCCGGCCACCCCGGCCGGGATGGTGGCGACGGCGGCCCCGAACTTCGGCAGGAACGCGAGGGCGATCGCGGTCAGGCCGGCCACCCAGTACGCCGCCGTCGAGTAGACGCGCGAGCTGGCCATCACGCCGATGTTCTCCGCATACGTGGTGGTGCCGACGCCGCCGCCCGCGCCGGAGAGCATGGTGGACAGGCCGTCCGCGATCAGGGCACGGCCGGTGAGCGGGTCCAGGTCGCGCTTGGTCATCAGCCCGACGGTCCTGACATGGCCGATGTTCTCCGCGACCAGCACGAGCACGACGGGCAGGAACAGGGGCAGCAGGTCCCAGCGCAGCTCCGGGCCGTGGAAGGGCGGCAGCCCGATCCAGGCGGCCTCCCCGACGGCGGCGAAGTCCACCTGGCCCTGCGCGAGGGCCAGCACGTAGCCCACCACGATGCCCACGAGGATGGACAGGCGGCCCAGGAGCCCCCGGAACGTCACGGCCGTGAGCACCACCGCCAGGGCCGTGCCGAACGTGGTGACCGGCACCTCCTGCATGGCCGTCGTCGTGGCGCCGGCGAGGTTGAGGCCGATCAGGGCCACGATCGTGCCCATCACCGCCGGCGGCATGAGCGCGTGGATCCACCCGGTGCCGGCGCGGTGCACGATCGCGCCGATCACCGTGAGCAGCAGGCCCGTCACCAGGATGCCGCCGAGCGCGGCCCCCGTGCCGCCGATCGCGGCGGCGGCCGTCAGGGGTGCGATGAACGCGAACGAGCTGCCCAGGTACGAGGGCAGGCGGTTGCCCGTGATGACCAGGAAGAGCAGGGTGCCCAGGCCGGAGAAGAGCAGCGCCGTCGTCGCGGGCATGCCGGTCAGGGCGGGCACGAGCACGGTGGCGCCGAACATGGCCATCACGTGCTGCACGCCGATGCCCACGGTCCGGGGCCAGCTCAGCCGCTCGTCCGGGGCGACGACGGTGCCCGGGGTGATGGTGCGGCCGTCGCCGTGGAGGCGCCAGCCGGGGCCGCGCGAGG
>NZ_JASDCZ010000212.1:0-1414 GCF_030407635.1 Micrococcus sp. APC 4021 | reverse complement strand
CGGCTCGTCCGCCTGGGGGCGGGCGTCCGGCTGGGCGGCACGGCGGCGCTCGTGGCGGGCGAAGGCCAGCACGATGCCGACCGCGCTCAAGGACAGGGTGAGCGCGGAACCACCATAGGAGATGAAGGGCAGCGGGACGCCCACCACGGGGATGACCCCGGAGACCATCGCGATGTTGACGGCCGCCTGGCCCACCAGCCAGGCCAGGATCCCCCACGTGGACAGGCGGATGAACGTGGACGTGGTCCCGGCGGCGACGCGGTAGATGCCGATCGCCAGGCCGAGGTAGGCCAGCAGCACCACCAGCGTGCCCACGAGCCCGAGCTCCTCGCCGAGGATGGTGAAGATGAAGTCGTTCTCGGCCTCCGGGATGTAGCTCCACTTCTGTCGGGACTGGCCGAGGCCCGCGCCCCACCAGCCGCCGGAGGCCAGGGCGTACATCCCGTGCGCCGGCTGGAAGCAGGGGTCGGTGGCGTCCGAGCAGTCCCCCATCCAGGCCTGCACCCGGACCATGCGGTGCGGGGCGAGGAGGGTCAGGGCCAGGATGCCCAGCACGCTCAGCGCCAGGAAGGTGAGGAAGACCCCCCAATGGGTGCCGGCCACGTACAGCACCGTGGCCAGCACGATCGCGAGGATGATCGCGGTCCCGAGGTCGCTGCCCGCCATCACCAGGACCAGCAGCAACAGGCCGCCGGGCAGCACCGGGATCAGCGCGTGCCGCACCTGGGTGACGAGGCGGTGCTTGCGCTCCAGGACCGCCGCCGCCCACAGGGCCAGGGCGAGCTTGGCGGCCTCGGAGGGCTGCATCCGGAACCCGCCGATGCCCAGCCAGTTGCGATTGCCGCCCACGGTGACGCCGAGCGGGGAGAACGCGACCAGCGCGAGCAGGATCACGGCCACGCCGAACGCCGGCCAGGCGAGCGCCTTGAGGACGCGCACCGGCAGGCGCGAGAACACGAGCAGGGCCGCCACGCCCGCCACCGCCCAGGCGCTCTGGCGCAGGAACAGCGCGTACGAGCCGCCGCCGGTGCCGATCGCCTCGACGGAGGACGAAGAGAGCACCATCACGAGCCCCAGCACGGTGAGCAGGGCGGTGCAGCCGCTGATGAGCAGGACCGACAGGTCGAGGGCGCGGCGGCCCTCGAGGACCCGCCACATCCGGCGCAGGATCCGCTCCCGGTGCTCGGGGGCGTCGTCGGCCGCGCGGGGGCGGACCGGGCGGAGCTCGATCGGGGACATGGCCCTCCTCACGGGGGAAGCGAGACGGTCGGGTGGCGGCGGGTCAGTCGGCGTCGGGCGCGGCGTCGTCGTGCACGTCCCAGCCGTGCTCGCGCATCAGCCCGGCAACGGCCTCGATGAACGCGTCGCCGCGGGCCGCGTAGGAGCGGAACTGATCCATCGACGCTGCGGCGGG
>NZ_JASDCZ010000211.1:0-1424 GCF_030407635.1 Micrococcus sp. APC 4021 | reverse complement strand
ACCGGGGTGGGGGGCACCGCCGCGGGGGGCGGCGGGCTTCGGCGGGGCCGGCATCGGCTTGGCCGTCGGCTTCGGAGCCGACGACGGCGCGGCCGGCTTGGCGGCGGACCGCGGCTTCGGCGTGGCAGCCGGCGCAGCCGAGGACTGCGGCTTCGGCGTCGCGGCCGGCTTCGGGGACGATGCGGGCGTGGCGCTGGAGGCCGGCTTCGCAGCCGGGGCGACCGCGGCCGGGCGGGGAGCCGCCGGGGCCGGGGTCTTCGGCGCCTGCGTCGTCTCGGCCGGGGCCGCGGAGGCGTTCTCCTGCGTCCGGGCGGCCATGGCCTTCAGCTGCTCGGGGAACGCGTCCCCGACCGAATTCCGCACCGGGGCGGAGTCGGACGCCGCCTTCTGCGCGGCGCGCTCCTTGGCCTCGCGGGCGGCCTGGTCGCGACGCGAACCGCCGCCCTGACGCTCGCGGTGGCTCTCGGCCGAGTTCTTGCGCTGGTCCGCCCGCGCATCGGCCTTGGTGCGCAGCGGGCCGACCACCATCACCATGTTGCGGCCGTCCTGGCGCGGCTGCGACTCGACGGTGCCCAGCTCGGCGACGTCCTCGGCGAACTGCTGCAGCAGCTTGATGCCGAGTTCGGGACGCTGCTGCTCACGGCCGCGGAACTGGATGATGGCCTTGACCTTGTCGCCCTGGCTCAGGAACTTCTTGGCGTGGCCGGTCTTGGTCTCGTAGTCGTGCTTGTCGATCTTCAGGCGGAAGCGGACCTCCTTGAGGACCGTGTTCACCTGGTTCTTGCGCGACTCACGGGCCTTCACCGCGGCCTCGTACTTGTACTTGCCGAAATCCATCAGCTTGCACA
Organism: Micrococcus sp. APC 4021; assembly: GCF_030407635.1. Taxonomy (NCBI): domain Bacteria; kingdom Bacillati; phylum Actinomycetota; class Actinomycetes; order Micrococcales; family Micrococcaceae; genus Micrococcus; species Micrococcus sp. APC 4021. The sequence goes on along the minus strand of NZ_JASDCZ010000211.1, from coordinate 576 downwards.
CCGGAGGCTTGGCCGTGGGGGCCACCTCCACGAGATCCAGGTCCGCCTCGGCGGCGAGCCGGAGGGCGTCCTCGACGCGGACGATGCCGACCTGTTCGCCGTTCGGGCCGACCAGGCGGACTTCCGGAACGCGGATACGCTCGTTGATGCGGGGATCGCTGATGGTGGTACTCCTCTGTGTGAGACGACGGGTGACCCCGCGCCCACCGGAGGGGCCCTCGGAAACGAGGAAGGCCTCCCCTGCGCGGACGCAGACGGAGGCCTCGACACGATCCCGTCGGACGGGACCCTCGGTGCGGGCTGCGCGCCACGACGCGGCGGTCCCGACCGGCGACCCGGCAACTCGGCCCGGGGCGAACCGGACATCCTGCTGACGCGGGTGGGAGAGAGGCCTCCACTTTGCTGCTCCTGGCCCGTGCATGCCCGCCCCGGGGTCACCGGATGACGAGGTCGTGCGCGGACCACGAGTGGTCTATGGGAAGCTTACCACCATGACAGACGAACGTCAGGCCCAGGACGCCACCCCCATGGACGCCCCCGCCGAGATCCGCGACATCCACGAGGTCCCCGCCGTCG
>NZ_JASDCZ010000210.1:0-1429 GCF_030407635.1 Micrococcus sp. APC 4021 | reverse complement strand
GGTCAAGTCCCTGGAAGTGGTGTAACCGTCTTCGAGGTTGTAGGGGGCTTGTACCTGTCAGGTCTGCAGGGTCGGCATCACCTCCGTGCTCATCACGGTCTCTTGCTCCGTGGTCAGGGGCTCACGGCACCGGGCGAGCAGTTCCAGGCCGAGATACCGGCGGCCTTCGGCCCATTCATCTGTCTGCTCGGCCAGCACGGCCCCGACCAGGCGCACCACGGCATCCCGGTTCGGGAAGATCCCTACCGCGTCCGTGCGTCGCCGGATCTCCCGGTTCAGCCGCTCGGCGGGGTTGTTCGACCAGATCTGGCACCACACGTCCCTCGGGAACGAGGTGAACGCGAGGATGTCCTGTCGAGCGGCGTCTAAGTGGGCGGCCACCGCGGGCAACCTGTCCTGCACGTAGTCCAACAGGCGCTCGAACTGGGCGTGCACGGCCGGCCCGTCGGGCTGGTCATACACGCTGTGCAGCATGGCCTTCACCGCCGGCCACATGCTCTTCGGGGTCACGGCCATCAGATTCGCCGCGTAATGGGTGCGGCAGCGTTGCCACACGGCCCCGGGCAGGTTCGCCGCCACTGCTTCCACGAGGCCGCGATGGGAGTCCGAGGTCACCAGTGCCACCCCGGCCAGCCCCCGGGCCACCAGGTCCGCGAAGAACTCGTTCCACCCCGCCCCGGACTCCGTGGTGGCCACCCTCAGCCCGAGGACCTCGCGGCGCCCGTCCGCGTTGACCCCGGTGGCGACCATGGCCACCGCGTTGACCACACGCCCGCCCTCACGCACCTTCATGGTCAGGGCGTCGGCGGCGAGGAACACGAACGGGCCGGCCTCGCCCAGCGGCCGGTGACGGAAAGCCTCGATGTGCTCGTCCAACTCCTGTGCCATCCGGCTGACCTGGGACTTCGAGAGCGAGTCGATGCCGAGCTGACGTACGAGCTTGTCCATGCGCCGGGTCGAGACCCCGGCCAGGTAGCAGTCCGCGACCACGGTGATCAGTGCGGACTCGGCCCGTTTGCGGCGCTCGAGGAGCCATTCGGGGAAGTACGTGCCGGCCCGGAGTTTGGGGATGGCCACATCGATCGTGCCGGCGCGGGTGTCCAGGGGTCGGTGCCGGTAGCCGTTGCGCTGTGCGGTACGGCTCTGGGAGGCCTGGCCGTACTCGGCGCCGCAGACCGCGTCCGCGTCGGCGGAGAGCAGTGCGTTGATCACGGTCTGCAGCAGGTGGCGCAACAGGTCTGGGGAGGCCTCCCCGAGAGCTTCGCGCAGCAGGCGTTCAGGGTCGACAATGTGTGGAGCGGTCATCGTGGTGATGTCCTTTCGAGAGTGCTGTGGAAGGTTCGCTCGAAGGCTCCCACGGTGACCGCGTCCGTGAAGGGGACGGTGTTGGCGACCGGGGAGGGTTACACCACTATCAGGGACTCAACTC
>NZ_JASDCZ010000021.1:0-26382 GCF_030407635.1 Micrococcus sp. APC 4021 | reverse complement strand
CGACGACGTCGGGCGGGTCCCCACTGTAGTGGGCCGGGCTGGACGGGCCCCGGGAGAGTTCCCGGTCAGGCGCGCCGGTCGCCGTCCACGTGGAAGGCCAGGTCCTCGACGCCGGGGAAGGACTCGATCTCCTGGAACGCGTCCCAGGCGTCGCTGTCCGCCTCGGCGTCCGCGGGCAGGGTCACCGTCAGGGCGCCGATCTCCCCGTCGATCACCTGCAGGCGCAGCTCGAGCTCGTGTCCTCCGGCGGATCCGGAGGCGAAGCGGCCGCGGACGGGCCAGACGCAGTCGTTCGGCACCGCGCGCCGGACGTCGTCGTCGGTCTGGACGACGAGCGGCACCCAGTCCGGGACCTCGCCGGCTTCACGGATGGCCTCGGCCACCGATGCGACGGTGCGCGCGTGCGGCAGCTGGGAGCGCAGCGCCTCAGCCCCGGGCAGGTCCCGGCCCTCGGCCAGCGCCGGGTCGAGCAGGGTCTCGAGCAGCACGCGCACCTCGACCGGCAGCTCGGCGGTGGCCTCCGGCTCGACCTCGTCGACCGGGTCCTCGTCCAGGCCGGCGGGTCCGGTGACGGCGAGTTCGACGGCGTCGCGGCGGGTCCGGCGGGCGTCCTCGTTGGCCAGCAGCATCGCCAGGGAGGCCGCTGCGGCCAGCGCGACGCGCGGGGCGGGGACGCCGACCCGCTGGAGCCCGCGCACCAGGGCACCGTCGATCCGGTCGTTCAGGCCGGTGGCACGCAGCGTGACCGCCGCGACCGCGCCGCCGACGGCCAGCCCGCCGAGCCCGCGCAGGGCACGCGCGGCGGGGGAGGGGGCCACCTCGCCGTCGGCGATCGCGGCGGTGTGGAGGGCGTTGGCGGTCTCGGCCGCGAGGACCGTGCCGCTGACGGCGGCCTCGAGCTCTGCGAGGGCCCGACGCTCGCGCCCTCGGCGGGCGTGCGGATCCAGCAGGGTGAGCCCGCCGACCGCGGCCGCCGCCGCCAGCCCGTAGAGCCGGCCGCCCGGGGCGAGGGCGCGCTGGCGCAGCGCGGGGAAGACGGCCTCGACGCCGTCGACGGGAACGGACGACGCCGAGTGGTGGACCTCGCCGGGGGCGGAAGGGGCGGGGGAGGGGAGCTTCATGCCCCCAGTGTGGCGCACCGCCCGGCTCAGGACGAGTCAGCGGCCCACGTGCGCGCTCAAGCGGAGCGCAGGCCGCCCTGCCACAGGGCGGCGAACGGCGTGCGGCCCTCCACCGCCTGCGCGATGCCGGCTCGCACGAACTCCTTGGCGCGGCGCGCGGCCTCGAGCGTGGTGGCACCCTTGGCCAACTCGGCGGTGACGGCGGCGGCGAGCGAGCAGCCCGCACCAGAGACGCCGGACTGGCCGATCTTCGGGGCGGAGAGCACCTCCACGGTGTCCCCGTCCACGAACACGTCCACGGCGTCCGGGCCGGGCAGGTGCATCCCGCCCTTGGCCAGGACGGCCGCGCCGGAGATCTCGTGGATGCGCCGAGCGGCCGCCGTCAGGTCCTCGACCGAGCGCACGGTCATGCCGGAGAGCTGCTCCGTCTCGAAGTGGTTCGGGGTGGTGAAGGTGGCCAGCGGCAGCAGCTCGGCCTTGAGCGCCTGGTCCGTGTCCAGGGCGTGGCCCGGCTCCTGGCCCTTGCAGATGAGCACGGGGTCCAGGACCACGTGGTCCCACTCGGCGCGGCGCAGGGCCGCGGCCGAGGTGCGGATGACCTCCGGGGAGCCCTGCATGCCCAGCTTCACGGTGCGCAGCCGCTCCGGGTAGTCGCCCTGGATGGCGTCGAGCTGCTGCTGGAGGATCTCGGTGGGCACGGGGAAGAAGCGGTGGTTCCAGTCGTCCTCCGGGTCGAAGGAGACGATGCAGGTCAGCGCCACGATGCCGAAGACGCCGAGTTCCTGGAACGTCTTGAGGTCGGCCTGGGCGCCGGCGCCGCCGGTGGCCTCGGACCCGGCGATGGTCAGGGCGAGCGCGGGGGCGGAGGCGGAGTGCTGGGGGGAGTGAGCGGTCTGGGGCATGCGCCCATGGTAGGACCGACCCCGGACGGGAAGCGCCCGACGGCCGGCGGTGTTCACCGGGGAACGAGGGTCCTCGGACCCGGAGCGTCCGCCCGGGCGCCCCGAGCGACCCGCGAAGGACGGGGACGGACGTGCTCGAGTTCCTCACCGGCACGGGCCTGGCCACCTCGGCCGGGCTCAACGCCTACATCCCCCTGCTCGCCCTGGGTCTGCTGGACCGGTTCACGGGGCTCGTCGACCTGCCCGCGGGGTGGACGTGGCTCTCCGCCGACGCCTCCCTCTGGATCCTCGGCGCCCTGCTCGCGCTCGAGCTCGTCGCGGACAAGATCCCCGGGGTGGACGCGGTCAACGACGTCGTCCAGACGGTCGTGGGAGCCGACACGGTCACGGTGGGGGCCGCCGCGCCCGTGCTCTCGGCGGCCGAGGACGTCTCGGCGGCCGGCCTCGTCGCGGCCGCGCTGTTCCTGCCGGTGCTGGTCGCCGTGCTGGTGGTCGCCGTCGTCGTGGGCCTGTGGCTGCTGGCCCGGCGGTTCCGCGCGCGGCGGACGCGAGGCCGTGCCGCGGCCGTGCCGGGTGGACCAGAATGGACGGCATGATCCTCATCAACCTGAAGTTCACCGTCCAGCCCGAGCGTGCCGACGAGTGGATGGACGCCGTCGCGAAGTACACCGCGGACGTGCGCTCCGAGCCCGGCAACCTGTTCTTCGAGTGGTACCGCCCGGTGGAAGGCGGCCCGAACGAGTACTTCCTGCTCGAGGGGTTCACGGACGAGGGTGCGCAGGCCCACGTCGCGTCCCCGCACTTCCAGGAGGGCCTGGACGCGATGCGCCCGCTGCTGGCGAGCACGCCCCAGATCATCTCCGAGCAGGTCGGTGCGGAGGGCTTCGGCCCGATGGGCGAGCTGCAGATCGACTGAGCCCGCCCCCGGCCGGAGGAGGCGACGGCGCCCGCGTCACGAGCGTGACGCAGGGCGCCGTCCCTGTATCCGGGGTCACACCCTGGCTACGGTGAGCGCATGAGCGCCGAGCAGAACAGCACCCAGACCCCCGGCCACCGCACCGCCCACGTCCCTGCCGGCCAGGATCTCGGCCACCGCTGGTCCACCCGCGAGGCCGATCACGACGATCCGGCCGACCGCCGCGCCGTCCGCCAGATCGCCGAGCTCGCCTTCGCGTCCACGGCCGAGGCCGACCTCGTCGAGGCGCTCGCCGGCGGCGCGGAGGGCTGGCTGCCCCAGTACTCCCTCGTGGCCATGACCGCCGCGATCCCCGGCACGGACCTGCAGTCGGACCCGATGGGCTACGGCACCCTGGTCCGGGCCCACATCGACGACGCCGAGGTGCTCGCGCTCGCCCCGCACGGCGTCCTGCCCGAGCACCAGGGCGAGGGCGCCGGCACCGCGCTCGTCAACGCCCTGCTGCAGGCGACGCAGGCCGACGGCGAGGAGGTCGTGGTGGTCTACGGCTGGCCCGAGTACTACGCGAAGTTCGGCTTCCACCGGGCCTCCGAGCACGGCGTGCACGCGGCCTTCGCCCGGCAGCCCGAGGCGCTGCAGGTCCTCACGCTCCAGGACGGGGCCGAGGTGCCGGCCGGCGAGTTCCGCTACCCGCCCGCGTTCGGGGCGGAGAACGCGCAGGTCGCCGGCCGCTGAGAGCCCGGTCTCAGTCCAGGAGTCGGCGCACGGCGGCGAGCGTCCGTTCGGCCTCGGCCGGCTCGGCCGTGAGCCGCGCGATGACCTCCGCGAGGTCCGCGCGCAGGCCGGCCTCGGCGTCGTCGGCCGGGACGTGGAGCCACGCCCGCAGGGCGCGGTTGTGGACGGCCACCACGGCCGCCGCCAGCCCGACGGCGACCCCGCCGCGCACGGGCGTGTCCGGCAGGGCCGTGGCGAGCCAGCCGGAGAACAGCTCCGTGTAGCGGTGCGAGGTGAGCAGCTCGCGCGTGCGCAGCGCCTGGGAGCCGCGCAGCAGGCGGGAGCGCGCCCGGGCCCGGTCCGGATCGGCGGTGTGATGCCGGAAGACCTGGAGGACCGCCTCCTCCAGGGCCTCCCGCACGCCGAGGGAGGTGCCGCGCAGGAAGTCGTCCAGGCGGGCGAGCAGCGCCGCGTGGTCGGCGAAGACCACCTCCTCCTTCCCGCCGAGGTGGCGGAAGAAGCTGGCCCGGCTCATGCCGGCCTGGCGGGCGAGCTGGTCGGCCGTGACGGCGTCGTAGCCCTCGCGGTCCAGCAGGTGGATCAGGGCGGTGAGGGTGTCCTCGGCGGGCGTCGTCATGCGGGCCATGGTGCCACGGGCGCGGAGAGGAGGTGAGACTGCGTCTGATTCTGTGAGATGGCGTGTCAGTTGGTGTAGGGTGATGGCGGACACACCCATCTCTCCGACCCCGCCCGGGAGGCCACCATGACCGAGACCCTGCCCACCGTCGAGCCCGAGTACGACGTCGCCACGCCGCTGGACACCGACTTCTACCTCGCGCTCGCGGACGTCTCCGACGCCGAGAAGGATGTGTGGCGTCGGGCCCGCGCCTTCGCGCTCGAGCCGGACGTGCTGCCCCGGATCCGGGAGGCGTGGGACCGCCACGAGTACCCGCTGGACCTCGTGGCCCGCCTGGGGCAGGCCGACCTGCTGCGCGACGGCGTCCCCGTGGACGGGCTGCCCGACGTCTCCCGCGTTGCAGCGGGCCTGGCCATGATGGAGCTCTCGCGCCTGGACGGCTCGATCGCCACGATGACGGGCGTGCAGGGCGGTCTGGCCATGCGCTCGATCCAGCTGTGCGGCAGCGAGGAGCAGCGTGCCGAGCACCTGCCGGCCATGGCGCGGGGCGAGCTCTACGGCGCCTTCGCGCTCACGGAGCCGACCCACGGCTCCGACTCGGTCTCGCTGGAGACCCGCGCCGAGCGCGTCGACGGCGGCTGGCGGCTGCACGGGCACAAGAAGTGGATCGGCAACGGGGCCGCCGGCGGGGTGACCGTGGTGTGGGCGCGCAGCGCCGAGGACGAGAAGGTCCGCGGGTTCATCGTGCGCCAGGAGTCCGAGGGCTACACGGCCGAGGTCATCAAGGGCAAGGTCGCGCTGCGGGCCATCGACCAGGCCCACATCACCCTCGACGGCGTGTTCGTGCCCGACGCCGACGTCCTGCCCGAGGCCCGCTCCTTCAAGGACACCTCCCGCGTCCTCTTCGCCACGCGCGTGGGCGTCGCGTGGTCCGCCCTCGGGAAGGCCGTGGGCTGCTACGAGGCGGCGGTGCAGTACGCGGGGCAGCGCGTCCAGTTCGGCCGGCCGCTGGCCGCCGCCCAGAGCGTGCAGACCCGCCTGGCCGAGATGCTCTCCCAGCTCACCCAGGTGCAGCTGCTCGTGCTGCGTGCGACCCGGCTCGAGGACGAGGGGCGGCTCACCGGGCCGATGGCGTCCATGGCCAAGTACTCGGCGACGCGCGCCGCGCGGTCCATCGCCGCGAACGCGCGCGACCTGCTCGGTGGCAACGGCATCCTCATCCAGAACGAGGTGGCCCGCCACTTCGCGGACATCGAGGCGATCCACACCTACGAGGGCACCGAGACCGTGCAGGGGCTGATCATCGGCCGCGAGATCACGGGGGTCGGCGCGTTCGTGTGAGATGACGCGAGCGGGGGCGGCGGCGTGAGCCAGAGATTTCTGCTGGTACGCACGCCCCCCCTGCCGCCGATTCGTCTGGCTCGGCGGCCGATTCGTCTGGCTCACGCAGGCAGACGGAGCCGCAGGTGGGCGGCGAGGTCGCGCAGCAGGGCGTCGAGGCCCCGCTGGGTGAAGACGCTGGCGGTCACGCGCAGCACGATCCACCCCTCGGCCTGCATCCGGCGGTGGCGCTCGATGTCACGGCGCCACTGCTGCGGGTCCGTCCGGTGATGATCGCCCTCGTACTGCACGCAGACACGGGCCTCCCGCCACACCAGGTCTGGCCGGACGGTGGACCCGTCGCTCAGCATCAGCAGCGGATTCACCTCCGGCTCCGGCACACCCGCGTCGGCCAGCGCCAGTCGGAGGAGCGTCTCGGCCCTCGAATCCGCGCCGTCCCTGAGCAGCGGCAGGGCCGCTCGCAGGGTCCGCGTCCCTCGCCTCCCGCGCACCCGCAGCACCTCCGCCTCCAGATCACGCACGGTGCACCGCGGATGCTCGCCGGGGCGACGCCGGCCGGCCGGGCCGTCCGCCCGTTGCAGCAGGCTGTCCCCGGCGGCGACGACGTCGGCCAACGGCAGACCCAGCTGCGCCAGCGCCGCCCAGGTGGCGGCCGGCGTCGTGATCCGCACCCCGGCACGCACCAGCACGGGGTCCTGCGGGTGCAGCTCATGCCCGACGACGCCGCTGCGGCGCGGCGCCCCGCCCTCGGCCCGCGTGCGCGCCAGATGGATGGGGCCGCGCTCCCACTGCCGCGGCAGCCACATCCCCCAGAGGCGAGCGGCGGTGGCGTGGGTGGCCGCGGTGCCGGGGTTCGTCCGCTGGAGGGCGCGGACGACGTCGGCCAGTGAGGGCTGACCCCCGGCGGTGTGCCGCAGCCCGTGGTGCGGGGCGTCGAACCGGGGGCCGCGCAGCTGCGAGGCCGTCAGGCCGGCCTGCAGCCCCGCGGCGACCGGGAAGACGGGGCTGAGGGCGGCGTCGTCGTGCGGAGGAGGGGCGACCATGCCGCCAGCCTTCCCTTCCACCAGCGGACCCAGTGCCGCGACGGCGAGGGCCGTGGAGGGCGAGGCGGGCCGGCGGCCCTGTGCAGGAGCCGCTGAATCGTTTGGCTCACGTCCCCCACGCGTCCGAGCGGCGCTGAGCCAGACGAATCGGTCGTGACAGCCCCCTCAGAACAGCAGAAACGTCTGGCTCGCGCCCGTCACAGTGTGCTGGCGTGCCGGCGGACCCAGCACCCCTCAGCGCTTCGGGGCGTAGTACCGGCCGAGGGTCTCGGCCTTGAGCTCCGCGAGCGTGCCATCCTGCATGGCCGCACGGATCCGGTCCACGAGCGAGACCGTGAACCGCTCGTTGTGGATGGAGAGGAGCGTGTGCGCCACCATCTCCTTCGCCTTGAACAGGTGCCGCAGGTACGCGCGGGAGTAGTGGGCGCACGTGTAGCAGTCGCACTCGGGGTCCAGCGGGCCGAAGTCGCGGCGGTACTTCGCCCCGGGCAGGTTGTAGCGCCCGTCGCGGGTGTAGAACGCACCGGTGCGGGCCACACGGGTGGGGGAGACGCAGTCGAAGGTGTCGGCGCCGTTCTCGACGGCGGTGAACAGGTCGTCGGGCTCGGAGATGCCCAGCAGGTGGCGCGGCTTGTCCTCGGGCAGCTCCTGCGCGCACCAGCCCACGATGGTCCCGAGGTTCTCCTTCTCCAGGGCCCCACCGACGCCGTAGCCGTCGAAGCCGGAGGTCACGCCGTCGAGCTCCCCCGCGGCCGGGAACTCGGCCCGCATCGCCGCGAGGTCGCGGCAGGCCTTGCGGCGCAGGTCCTCGTACTGGGCCCCCTGGATCACGCCGAACAGCGCCTGGTACGGCCGCGCCGAGCGGACCCCGGTGAGGCGGGCGTGCTCGTCGAGGCAGCGCTGGGCCCAGCGGCGGGTGCGCTCGAGCGCCTCCTCCTGGTAGCCGCGGGAGTTGTGCAGGGTGGTCAGCTCGTCGAAGGCGAACATGATGTCCGCGCCAAGGTTGTGCTGGATGCCCACGGACACCTCGGGGGTGAACCGGTGCCGGTCCCCGGTGAGGTGGGACTTGAACCAGACGCCGTCGTCGTCGACGTTGGCCAGGCGCTCCTTGCCGGGGGCGACGGCGTCGTCGGCGCCCTGCCCCTCGGGCGCGCCCGGGCCCTTCATGTCGATGACCTTCTTGAAGCCCGAGCCGAGGCTCATCACCTGGAAGCCGCCCGAGTCCGTGAAGGTCGGCCCGGGCCAGTTCATGAACGCGCCGAGGCCGCCGGCCTCGTCCAGGAGGTCGTCACCGGGCTGCAGGTACAGGTGATACGCGTTGGCCAGCAGCGCCTGCGCGCCGAGCTCCGCCATGGACTCGGGCAGCACCGCCTTCACCGAGGCCTGCGTCGCGACGGGGATGAACGCCGGCGTCTGGATCCGCCCGTGCGGCGTGGTGATCACGCCGGTACGCCCGAGCGGGGCGCCGTCCGCACCGCCGGTCTCCAGCCGGTGCGTCACCTCGAAGCCGAACTGCGAGGGATGCGCGGGGGCCTGCTGGGATGGGGACGAGGGCGACTCGGGGGAGGGCATAGGTTCAGGGTAGTCATGGAGACGGACGGGCACTGTCCCTGGAGTGGCGGGAGGGGTACGATAGTCAACACGGGACGCGCCGGAAGGCGTCTTCCGTCCAACCGAGCCCCCGCCTCAGTGCGGGGGCTTCGTGTGTCTTTGGGTCAGGGCCGCCATACGTACGAATGCCCGAGTACCGAATCGAGTGAGGCACCGATGTTCTTCATGCGACGCGCCGCCTCCCGGTGATCCTCCTGGACGTGGCGCCTCCGCTGCTCGAAGTAGGTGAGCATATCCACGGCCTGCAGCAAGCGGCTGCGGTTGGACGGGCCGAAGTACATCGTGTCCAACAGGTGGTGAAGTTTTCCATCGCTCAGCCCTTGCACGGCTCTCGAACGCATCCGGTGGTACGCGGTCCTGCTGTCCTCGCGGAGGTGGTGGTCGTCGGCGATGACGAGAAGTCCTTCAGAGACCAACCGACTGCGCCGGTGGACGCGGTTGAGGAGATGACTGGAGGCAACGACGTGAGGTTCTGCGCCCTCCCAGCCGCGACGTCGACGGAGCCCGTCGACATCTACTCCTTGCAGGCCGAACCACGGTGAGTGACGGCAGATGAGTTCCACCGCTTTCTGACTCGCCCACGCCCGTACGCCCGGTTTCAGTTCCGCCCAGCCCTCCTTTCCCTGGAATATGGCATGACCGTGGAACTCAAGACCGGCCGGGACCGAGCGCGGGTGCGCCTCGCGGAGTCGGGCATGCAGAGCATCGAGGTCCCGGTCGATGGAGCGAATCTGCTCAGCGGTGACCACGAGGGCTCCGATGTAGTAGACCCCGTCCTGTTGCTGTTCCGACTCGTCCAGGTAACAGATGCGCATAGGTCTCGCCCCTCCGTCGTCTCCGGCGTTCAGAACATCCCACGCTGCTCGGAACCGGGATCCCGCTTAATCGTCTTGGGAACCTTCCGTTCGGCCGGGGTCGGTTCGGGGAGTTCGTTCGCCGGGATCAGGTCTCCAGCGAGGATCTCGTCCAAGAGGTCTGCCTGGTCGCCGCCCAGTGACACGGTCTCGGTCAGCACTCGGAGCAGATCGAGCAGCTCGTCGTTCCACTCGTCTGCCCACTCGATGGGGCGGATACGGTCCAGCGGGGTGGCTGCCTTGCCGGCGGCGCGGCCGATGCCGGTGGCCGTCCTGGCGCCGAGCCACTTGTCCAGGATGTTCATGCCGGACACGGCGAAGGCCCTGACCTCCGGACTCACGCCGGTGACGACGCCGTCCCCCACCTTTAGCCGCTGGGTTGCAGGGTCGTAGGACACGGCCCGCGGGGAGGCAGGCAAGGCCGTCACGGGGGCTTCCCAACCCAGGCCAGGAATGCGGGGTACGCGGCCGGCGGGGCGATCTGCACCGGTGAACCGCTCCCCGTAGGTCTGCAGCCACAGCAGACGTTCACCCAGCTTCACGGCACGGGCGAACAGGGCCGGGTCGACCGTCAGCGGCACGCGGACGGGGCTGCCCTCCAGGGCTTCGTCGAACCGCTGGACGTAGGCGTCATGGCCGGCGACGCCCATGACATAGGCGGCCAGGTCTTCCGGCGTGACCTCCTGGCTGTAGCGCTCCCCCAGCAATGGGAGCAGCCCGCCGGTAACGTTGGGCTGGGCGGCTTCAGCATCCCGGTAGAGGGGGATGACGTCCTTGCCGCCGTAGGAGCCGACGAAGTAGTGCAGATCCGGCACCGCCGTCGCCACGGTCACGGCGGGGCCACCGCTGATGCGGGCTGTCTTAGGGGAGACAAAGAACAGCTGGCGGTCCGAGAGCGCCTGCCACAAAGCGGGGCGTTCCAAGTTGATCAATCGAGGATCGTCGAAGGTCCACTGGCGGTCGAAGGAGCGCCACGCCACCCGTGTGATCGGCCGGTGCTCAGCGTCGGTGGGCAGTTCCGCCAGTGGGGTCAGGCCGTTCACGGCGGTGTGGATGGTGCGCCCAGAGAGGCCCGTCACATACTTCTCCGCACGGGCGTCCGCGGACGGGTCGGCCAACAGCTCTCGCCACCGCCGTCGCAGAGTGTCCTGATCCGGGGCCACGGGCCAGGTGCGGTTGTACTTGATCCCGGGCTGCTGCCAGGGGAAGAGGTCTGCCAGGGCGGGCATGGCCGCCCAGTCCTCCCCGCCGCTGGCCGGCGCCAAGGGGTCGCCCGCCCCACCGGGCAGGCGCTCCCACAGGGTGTCGCTGGGATCCAACCGGGCCACTTCGTCCAGGGCCGCGAACTTCTCCGCGCGCGTGCCCCGGAAGCGCCGGTAGTACACGGACGCTTCCCGGGCGGCCTTGCCGGTGCGCACCAAGGTCACGATTGCCACCGGGGTCTGGATGTCGAAGACGTTCTCCTCCTGGCGTGCCCCGCGGCCCTCGCCGCCAAGATCCATCACCCAGATCTCACTGGCCGTCCGACGGGCCAGATCGCGCAGACCCACAAAGGCCGGGCCGGTCAACCACGAGGACGCCGTGATGAAGGAGATGATCGCCTGGTCCCCGGGGTCCTGCTGGAACGCCTTCCAGATGGCCCACCGCCAGAAATACACGTACAGGTTGTACAGCGAGGCCTGGGCGGAGAAGATCACTCCCTGCTCCTGGGCGGGGCCGATCACGTCGTCGAACAGCGCGTCCTCGCCGTCCCCGTGCTCCACCCAGCCGCCGGTGCCGGAGGTCACCCGGTCATAGGGCGGGTTGCCGATGGCTACGGTGATGCGCCGGTCCCGCTTGATCCGGCGGGCCGCCTCGGCGGCCTCGGCGAGGACTCGCGCGTCGCCGAACAACCCCTCCGCCATGCCCGCCGAGGGGTCCTCCAGGGTGTCCGTCAGGTACACGCCGATCTCCTCCGCCTGGAAGGCGTGATCCTGTGCCTCAGCGAGCCGCTGGCCGATGCGCAGGTGCGCCACCGAGTATGGGCCGGGCAGCAGCTCGAAGGCCAGCAGGTTCTTCGTGAGGTTCTTGGCCACCTGGGCCGCCCCCGCCGGGCCGCGTTCCTCCCGGGCCGCTGCCTCCGCGCGGTCGATGACCGCCAGCGGGTAGGTGCCGGAGCCCGTCGCGGGGTCCAGCGTCACCACCGAGGGGGCGCCGAAGCCCAGGGTCTGACCAAAACGTTCCCGCAGCAGCGCGTCCACCACGCGTACCTGGCACTGCACCACACTGATCGGCGTGTAGTAGACACCCGCCCGGTTACGGGCGGCCGGGTCGTAGCGCTGGAGGAAGTCCTCGTAGAACCACAGCCATGGCTCACCACGGGAGTCCGTGGAGCGCTCGATGGCGGCCACGTCCATGCTGGACACCAGCCGCATGATGGCCCCGACCTCCGGGGCGATGTACTCCATGAGCGCCGGGATGCCGATGATCGGTCCGAGGGACGCCGCCAGAACATTGCGGTGGGCCGTCTCCAGGGCCTGCTTGGCCTCCTCGAGCGTCACCACGCCGTCGGCGTTCCGGTCCGCTTGGCCGGAGAGACCGGCGATGGCCATGGAGTAGGCCACCACCTGGGCGACGTCGCCGGCGAACTGGGCGTCCGTGGTCGTGTGGTGCACCGTGTGGTCCCAGGCCGCCTTCGCCTCCCGCACCGAGCGGTAGTTGTTGGACAGGCCTTCCTGGAGGCGCTGTCGAAGGAAGCGGGCCAGCGGGGCCAGGCGGTCCGCGAGCTGGCTCACTCGGGTGATCGGCCGAGGCTGGGCCAGGGTGAACTGTTCCAGGACGGTGCGCAGGCGGTCCGCGTCCCAGCCTGCGACGCCGTCGACGGGCAGGAACGCGGTGTCCACAGGGGAGCCGGAGACATAGAGGGCGATCTCGTCTCCGTTCGAGACGAGCAGCGCGTCCAGCTGGGAGAGCAGGTCCCACTGGCCCTTCTCCCGGCCGCGCCACTTCTCTCCGATGACCGTGTGGCCGGGTGCCTTGAGTTCCACCCATCCGCAGGGGCGACCGTCGATCAGGGCGGCGAAGTCCGGGCGCACGCCGTCGAGCTGGGCCTCTCGCAACAGGCTGAGGTCCCCAAGCCCGGTGACGGAGGAGAACGCGCGCAGGAACTCGGAGACCGGGACCGTCAGCTGCGCCTCCGGCTCGGCGAAGACCCCGCTCGTAGAGGCGAGCCGCACGTCACGGGCGTACGTCTCAGCGAGCTGGGCGAGGGGTGCGTCGATCATGTGTCCTGCCTTGCAGTGAAGAGGGTGGCGCGAGTCACTCTATCCAGACGGGGTGTGCTCGACTGGGCCGACACCGCGGAGACCGGCCTCGCCCCGCTCGTGGCGAGAAATCTGGTCGGGCTCGTCGGCGCCCTCGTCCTCCTCCCCGTCAGGCGCCGGGACACGCCCTCGATCCGGCAGCCGGACGCGGCCGCCCCGGCTCAGCCCAGCACCACCCGCGCCACCGCGCTCGCCACCACCAGGTCCTGCCAGGGCATGCCGGTGGTGACGAACAGGGCGGGCGCGCCCTCCCGACGACGCGCGGTCCCGGCCACGAGCTCGGCCAGCGTCACCGTGTCCTCGATCCCGGCCAGGGCCCCGGAGGCCACCGCGAGGGTCACGTCCCCGGCCTCGCGGGCGGCCGAGTCCCGCGACTCCACCGCCACGGTCGCGCGGCGGGCCAGGGCGTCGTCGGTCTCGCGGGCGTCCGTGGTGTGCGAGCCCATCGCCACGACCGTCGCGTGCTCCGGCACGAGCGTCCCGTCGAACAGCGGGGCCGTCGCGGCCGTGCACGTCACCACGACGTCCGCCTCCGCCACGGCCGCCGGGCCGGCGGCGCTCGCGGGCACGCCCAGCTCCGCTTCGATGCGCGCGGCCAGGGCGGCGGCCCGGCCGGCGTCGCGGCCCACCACGGACACCCGCTCCAGCCCGAACACGTCCTGGAACGTGAGCGCGTGCTCCCACGCCTGCACGCCCGTGCCGAACACGACCAGGTGCCGGGGCGAGGTGTCCGCGAGCAGCCGCACCCCGAGCGCGGACACCGCGGAGGTGCGCAGGCCCGTGAGCTCGACGCCGTCCAGCACGGCCCGCGGGGCCTGGCCGGGGGTGCCCGGGGCGCCGAACAGCACGTAGACGCCCTGGATGACGGGCAGTCCGCGCTCGGGGTTGTCCGGCGTGAGGGTGAGCAGCTTGGTGCCGACCTCGCTCCCGCGCGTCGAGGGCATCTGCAGCAGCTGCCCGGCGGCGGTGGCCACGCGGGTGCGGGGGGCGTCGGCCTCCGGGTCCAGGCCGGCGGCGAGGGCCGCCTCCAGCGCGTCGACGGCGGCGCGCGGGCTCAGGGCGGCGCGCACGGCGGGGCCGTCGATCCAGGGCAGGGAAGCGGTGGCGCGGTGCGTGTCCATGCGGCCACGCTACGGGGTGGGCCGGGCGGCTCAGCCGAACAGCGTGCGGAAGTTCGCCAGGATCCGGCGGGGGTGCTCGGGGTCGACGGCGGCCAGCCCCGCCACCGTGGGCTCGTACTCGCCCGGCGCGAAGTACCCGTGCTCGCGATAGATCTCAAGGCGCTCGAGGATCCCGGCCTGGTCCAGCTCCGGGTGGAACTGGGTGGCGTACTGGCGGGTGCCGAGCCGGAACATCTGCACGGGACAGTCGGCGCCCTCGGCGAGCAGCACCGCGCCGGGCGGCAGCGCGCTCATCGCCTCCTTGTGGCCGACGTACGCCGCGAACGTGCGCGGGACCCCGGCCAGCAACGGATCCGCGGCACCCTCGTCGGTGAGCGTGACCTCGACGGGCGCGGCCGATTCGCCGTACGCGTTGTCCACGACGCCGCCGGCGTGCCGGCCCAGTGTGCCGACGCCGTAGCAGCAGCCGAGGAACGGCAGGTCGCGGCGCCGGACGACGTCGAGCATCCGGCCCAGCTCCGCCTCCACGGCGCGCTGCACGGGGGACTTGGTCTCCTCGGGATCGGTGCCCGTGAACGGGCTGCCGGGCAGGATCACGGCGGCGACGTCCGCGAGCTCCGCCTCCCAGTCCAGGCCGTGCGTGGCCACGTCCGGGCGCTGCACGACGCGGTCCAGGCGCAGCACCCGCAGCCGGCCCTCCGGATAGCCGCCCAGTCGCTGGACGGCCTCGACCTCGGCGGCCGCGGCGTCGTCCTCGGGGCGCGTCTGGACGAGGAGGAACGGCCGCGGATGCGGGCTCGGGACGGCGCCGGTCGGGGTGGTCATCTCGGCAGACTAGCGGGGCATCGGGCCGGGAGGGCGTGACGGCGTCGCGGGGCGTCGTCGGGGGCGGGTCGCGGTCAGCGGTCGGCCCAGGGGCGGGCGTCGGAGGCCCACGGCAGGGGACGGACGCGTTCCTCGGGCAGCGGGTCCGCGGCCAGCCGGCCGTAGAGGTGCACGTCGAGCCGCCGCCCGCCCGTGCGGAGGCGGCCGCGCTGCGTGCCTTCGTGACGGAGCCCAGCGGCCCGGGCGACGGCCCCCGCCGTCGGGCTGTCCGCCCGGTGGGCCAGTTCGATCCGTTCGAGCCCGCCCTCGGCCAGTTCGGCGTCCGCCACGGTGGTCGCCGCCCGCGACATGATCGCGTCCCCGCGCCAGCCCTGATGCAGCCAGGCGGTGAGCGCGCCGGTGCCGTGCGCCTCGTCGCGCACGACGGCGACCAGGCCGATCAGCGTGTCCGTCCCGCGCTCCACCACGGCGACGGCGTCCGTCCCCTCCGCCTGGACCAGTCCGTCGACGTAGGCGCGGGCGGAGGCGTCGTCGGTGACCTCTGCGGGATCGGCCATGCCGACGGTGCCCGCGTGGAAGGCCGCCAGGACGGCGGGCGCGTCCGTGGCGCGGAGGAGGCGGAGCTGGGCGGGTGCGGAGCCGGTCATGCCGGGAGCATAACCCCGGCAGGGGCTGGAGAGTGAGGTGCGCCACACGAGCCGGACCCCGGAGGGCGTGTCACCGGGGACGGGGCCGGCTCTCGACGCCCGTCCCGCGGCTGGGCCTCACCGGCGCGTGGCTGCCTTCGCCTCGAGCTCGTCGGCGAGGGTGCGCAGCGCGCCGAGCTCCCGGGCGATCCGGGAATCCAGGTCGGCGTCCGTGAGCGTCTCCGAGCCGCCGCGGGCACGCAGGTAGAGCAGCTGGCCGAACCGGGCCCGGCGCCACTGATACTCGGCCTCGGCGTCGCGGGCCTGCAGGGCGCGGGAGATCTCCCGGTCGTAGAGCGGCGGCTCGTTGAGCTGACGCTGGCGCACTTCGAGCACCCGGGACGCCCGGCCCGGCTCGGAGGGGACCTCGTCCGCCTCGAGCAGGCGCCGACCGAGGTTGGCGGCGGCGATGTGCTCGCCCTCCTCGCGCAGGATCAGCGACGCCAGGGACAGCGCGGCCTGGATGGACTTCCACCGCCCCACGGCCCCGTCCCACGGCAGGTTCGTCAGCAGGCCCAGGGTGGCGAGCGTGCCCTCGGTGTCCTCGTGCAGCAGGTAGAGCCGCTCGGCCATGCCGAACACGTCCTCCAGCTGGGAGCCGGAGCGCAGGTTCAACCCGTGGGAGAGCCGGGCCGCGGTGGCGGTCAGCTCGGTGTCGTCGAGGTGGCGCTTGCCGACGGCGACGATCCGCTCCTCGGGGGACCCCGCGTCCACGGGGGAGAAGGTGGTGTCCGGGACGGCCCTGCGCTCCTCCGGGCGGTCCGTGCGGACCCGGATCACGGAGCCGTGGGCGATCTTGACCTCCCGGCCGCCCTCGAGGGTGGCGATCACGAGCGCGGGGGTGCCGAAGTCGTCCCGCATCACCCGGGTCGAGGCCACGGGCGGGGCGGGCTCGCCGCGGCGGGTCAGGAAGCTGTCCCCGGGCTGCACGTCCTGGGACTTCAGATGGCGGAGGTAGCCGCCGACGACCGGTGCCATGCTCAGCGCCCCCATCCCACGTGGGCGAGGGCCTGGCGCACCAGGTCCCCGCGGCCACCGATGAACTCGGCCTGGATGTCCTCGCCGAGGGCCTCCTCGGGGGTGAGCCAGGTCAGCTCGAGCGCGTTCTGGCGCGGCTGGCACTCACCCGTCACCGGCACCACGTACACCAGGGCCACGGCGTGCTGGCGGTCGTCCGTCAGCCCGGTCTCGGACGGCGCCGGGAAGTACTCGGCGACGGTGCAGGGGACCACCGATGGCGGCAGCTGCGGGAACGCGAGCGGGCCGAGGTCCTTCTCCAGGTGGCGCATCAGCGCGGCGCGGATGGTCTCCCGGTACTGGACGCGTCCGGAGACGAACGTCCGCTGGAACGTGCCGGTCTCGTCCGCCACGTAGAGCAGGCCGATCTCGGTGACGTAGCCGAGGGAGTCCAGCCGCACCGGGATGGCCTCCACATACACCATGGGCAGCCGGCGCCGGGCCTCGTAGAGGTCCTCGTCGGACAGCCAGCCCGGATTCGGGTCGGGGGTGCGCACGCTCATGGTTCTGTTCTACCGGAGTTCCGCGCCGGGGGCACACCGGGTCCCGCGTGTTCCGCTCACCACTTGGCTCGGAAGTACTGCCGGGCCATCGGCACCTGCTCCGAGGGGACGTCGAGCGCGAGGGCGGCCGCGGTCGGCCAGTTCGGGTTCGCCAGGGCGGCGCGGCCCACGCAGACGGCGTCGGCGCGGTCCTCGTCCACCACGGCCGCGACCTCCTCGGCGCCGGTCAGCGAGCCGACGGCGGACACCACGATCCCCTCGGTGCCCTCCTTCACGGCGGTGGCCAGCGGCACCTGATAGCCCGGGCCCTGAGGGCCCTCGTAGGTGTCCCCGATGCCCGCGGAGGACAGGTCGAACCAGTGCACCTGCCCCTGCAGCTCCTGCGCCAGGCGGACGGTCTCCTCGATGCTCCAGCCGCCCTCGACCCAGTCCGAGCCGGAGATGCGGATGCCGAGGACCTTGTCCGCGGGCCACACCTCGCGCACGGCCGCCACGACCTCCTTGAGGAAGCGGGTGCGGCCCTCGAAGTCCCCGCCGTACTCGTCGGTCCGGGTGTTGGTCAGCGGCGAGAGGAACTGGTGGATGAGGTAGCCGTGGGCGGCGTGCAGCTGCACGGCGCCGAAGCCGGCACGGTCGGCGCGCTCGGCGGCGTCGGCGAAGGCCTGGACGGTCTCCCGGATCTCGTCCACCCGCATCGCGTGGGTGCGGATCTCCATGGAGTTGGTGGCCACGCCGGAGGGGGAGAGGGTCTCCCA
Source organism: Micrococcus sp. APC 4021 (assembly GCF_030407635.1). Classification (NCBI taxonomy): domain Bacteria; kingdom Bacillati; phylum Actinomycetota; class Actinomycetes; order Micrococcales; family Micrococcaceae; genus Micrococcus; species Micrococcus sp. APC 4021. Next base: position 9,034 of record NZ_JASDCZ010000021.1, on the reverse strand, counting down.
GGAGTCGGGGCCCTCGAGGATCGGCTGCCCGGCGGGCGCGCCCGGGTGCATGGGGACGGTCGAGGCCTTGGCGCCGGCGTGACCGAGCTGGATGGCGGGCAGGGCGCCCTCGGAGGCGATGAACTCGGCGATCGGCGCCCACGCGTCCCGCTGCTCGTCGTTCCACAGGCCGGTGTCCCACGGGGAGATGCGCCCCTCGGGTGTGACGGCGGTGGCCTCGGCCACCACGATCCCGAAGCCGCCGGCCGCGCGGGCGCCCAGGTGCTGGAACTGCCAGCCGTGCGGGACGCCGTCGCGCGCCTCGCACGAGTACTGGCACATCGGCGGCAGGATCAGGCGATTGCGCACGCGCACGCCGTTGATCTCAATCGGTTCGAAGATCGCGGGCACGGCGGGGGCGTCGGTCTGCGGGGTGGCGGTCTGAGTCATGCACCCCACCCTACGAGCGGGTCCGGACACGGGAGGGCACGCGTCCGCGGCGGGCGGAAGGGCGGGCCGGCCCGTGCGACGAGAGAAGTCGTCACCGCTGCTGCGTCCACCCCTACCCTGGGCCCATGCCCTCCTACCGCGCCCGCCTGCAGATCGGCGACCTCCTGCCCGGCCACCGGCCCGACGAGGTCATGGACCTGGCCGAGGCCGCCGTCCAGGCCACGCACGTGCTCGCGGCCAAGGACATCGAGGTCGTCGCGCGCGTCCCGCGGATCGTGCTGCGCTTCACGGTGCCCGGCTCGCACCGGGCCGGCGAGGACGCCGAGGCCGCCGAGGTGGCGCGGCGGATGGCGGAGGCGGTGTCCGGCGTCGCCGTGACGGGCCGGCTGGACGTGCTCCGGCGCGACGGCGGCCGGTGGGTCCCGGTGCCCGCTGGGCTCGGGCGCTGAACGGGGCCGGGCTCAGGCGCCGGCCGGGTGCGGCCGGCGGGCGGCGTCGCGCTCGATCTGGCGGGCCCAGGAGCGGCGCACGGCCGCGGCGGTGACCAGCAGCAGCGCCCCGAAGGCGGCCGCGAGACCCACCCATGCGCTCTGCTGCGCCCCGAGCGGGCTGGGCAGCAGGCGGGGCAGGGCGAGGCAGAGCAGGGTCCAGGCCATGCCCAGGGCCACACCCATGCGGCCGCGCCCCCCGAGCACGAGGCGCAGGGCCGCCAGCAGCAGGGCCACCAGCACCAGCAGGGCGAGCAGCTCGGTCGGGAACCAGCCGACGTGCACACCCCAGGCGTGGAGGGCGGCGCCCACCGCGGTGGGTGCGCCGGCGAGGAGGGTGCCCAGCAGCACGCCGAGCGCGCCGTCCTCGGCCACCCGTGCGACGCGGCGGGCCGCCGGGCGTGCGCCGAGCCGCCGGACCACACGGAGCATGAGGACCAGGGCGAGCAGCCACGGGACGACGTCGAAGCCCCCGGGGGCCAGGACGGCCAGGGGGAACCACAGCGCCAGCGCCAGCAGGGCCCCCGCGATCGCGCCCCGGATGCGGCGGTGCCGCGGCGACGCGCCCTGGCCCCGCCCCCACTGCCGCAGCACGTACATGCCGGTCAGCAGCCACAGCACCGGCCAGATCGCCGGGTGCAGCGGGGACAGCCCGAACACGCTCGCGCCGGGGCCGTGTCGGCCGTCGGCGGTGAGCGGGTACGCGCCGGCATCGAGGGCGCCGAGCCCCGGGACGCGGCCGGCCAGACCGAGGCCCCACGCGCCGGAGAGCACGAACAGCGCCCACACGACGGTCAGCAGCGCCTGGCCGCGTCGGTCCGCAGCGGTCGGTGAGCCGGCCGGCTCCTCGGGCGGCGCGGGGGTGTAGCCGGGGATCAGGGGCAGGGCGCCCGTGACCGGCCCCGCCGAGGAGTGGGCGGTGGCCTCGGCCCGGACGGCCTGCGCCTTCGTGGAGAGCCGCTGCCGCCGCCGCCACTCGGGCAGGGCCACCCGCGCCCGGGCGAAGAGCTCCTCATCGGTGAGCCGCTCCTCCGGGTCGGACAGCAGCGGCCGGTCGGCGGCGGCCGGGAAGACCTCGGGGCCCTCGAGCTCGCGCGCGGCCCGGGCCAGCGCGCGGGACTCCCGCTCCTCGTGCTCGCGACGGCGGCGGGCGGCGTCCTCCGCCGCACGGCGCTCGGCCTCCCGGGCGCGGTCCTCGAGGAGCCGGGCCTGGGCGAGGGCGCGTTCGGCGTGCAGCACGGTGTACGCGCGGACGCGTGCGGCCTGGCGACGACGTCGCTCGGCCTCGAGGCGGGCGGCCTCCTCCGCCTCGCGACGGCGCCGCTCGGCCTCCTCGGCCCGACGGCGCCGCTCGGCCTCGACGCGTTCGGCCTCGAGGCGACGGCGTTCGGCCTCGGCCGCCTGCCGACGGCGCTCCGCCTCCGCCTCCGCCTCGAGCCGGAGCCGCTCCCGTTCCGCGAGCGCGGCCTCCTCGCGGGCCCGCCGCTCCGCCTGCACGCGGGCGCGCTCGGCGGCGACCTCCGCCTCCCGGCGGCGCCGTTCCTCCCGCTCCCGGCGGCGGGCCTCCGCCTCGGCGGCGGCACGTGCCTTCTCCTCGGCCGCCACCCGACGGCGCCGCTCGGCTTCACGCCGACGGCGCTGCTTCTCCTCCTCGCGGCGGCGGCGGGCCACCCGCGCGGCCTGGGCCCGGCGGGCCTCCTCGTCGAGGCGGGCCTGGAGGGCTGCGGCGTCGCGGGCCCGGGCGGCGTCGCGGGCCTGGGCCGCGGCGGCGGCCTCGGCGACGGGCCGCTCGTGCTCGGCGGCCCGGCGACGGGCGGCCTCGGCGGCGCGCTCCCGACCGGCTCGCAGGCGGGCCCGCCGGCGCTCCTCGGCCGCAGTGCGGCGGCGTGCGGCCTCCGCGGCCTTCTCCGGGTCCCGCCCCGGGGCGGGGAGGATGCGCTCGACCGTGCCGACGAGTGGGTCGGTGAAACGGGCGAGGTCCGGGCTGCCGAGGCGGTCCAGGATCTCGCTGAGGTCGCGGCGTGGGCGCTGCTGGGCGGGAGCGCCCGGAGTGCGCAGTCGGTCCATGGCGCGGTGCACATCCGCGCGGCGGTCCTCGCGCACGCGGCGCTCGGCGGCGGTCTCGGGTCGGCCCGAGCGCAGGGCGCGCTCGTGACGGCGCAGATCGCGGCGGGAGATCTCCCCGGGCGCGGCCAGGGCGCGGCGGGGGCGCTCGGCGGGGGCACGCGTCGCGTCGTCGTCGGGACGGGGCGCCGAGGCGTCCCGGAGGCGCTCGAGGGCGGCACGGGACTCGGAGGACGCGTCCTGCATGCTCACCCCTTCCGGCCCCGGCGACGGTGGGCCATGATCCCCGCGATCATCAACCCTGCAAGGGTACCGAACACCATGCCGACCACCGCGGACGCCCACCACGGCAGGCCGGTGGCCCGGCCGGTGAGCCAGCCGAGCCCCACCATGGACCCGGACCACGCGAGCGAGCCCGCCCCGGACAGCCACAGGAACACGGGCCAGCGGATCCCGCCGATCCCGGCCGCCGCCATCGACGCCGTCCGCCCGCCCGAGACGAACCGCAGCACGGACAGCCCCGCCAGGCTGCCCGCCGGGCCCACCCGCACCAGCAGAGTCCGGATCCCCCGGTGGATCCGACGCCACCACGCCCAGCGGTCCAGGCGGTCGGCGAGGCCGTGGCGGAACAGCGCGTAGAGGCCGACGTCCCCGGCCCAGCAGCCCAGCCACGCCGCCAGCACCGCGGCCACGGGGGAGACCCGGCCCTCGGCCGCGAGCGCCCCCGAGCCGATGACCACCACCTCCGACGGGACGGGCGGGATCGGGGCGTCCAGGGCCACGAGGAGCGCGGTGAGCGGGTGGAACCACGCTCCGAGCGCGTCCATCAGGGCGGCCGGGTCCCCGCCCGTCACCGCGGTCGCTCCTGCAGCTCAGCGGGGGAGGTGAACTCCCGCTCCTCGCCCGTCACCGGGTCCGTGAAGCGCAGCGACCGGGAGAGCAGCTGCAGGGGACGCGTGACGTCGTCCGGGGCGAGGTCGAGCAGGTCCGGGTAGAACGGGTCGAACGCGATGCCCAGGCCCAGGGCGGCCAGGTGGATGCGCAGCTGGTGGGTGCGGCCCGTGCGCGGGGTGAGCCGCAGGTGCGCCACGCGCCGCCCCGCCAGCGTCCCGGCGGAGACGCCGACGCCCAGCAGCTCCACGCGGGACTCCGCGTTCGCCCCGGCGTGGGGCCGGTTCGACCGCCGGGTCCGCACCGGCGCGCCCGCGCGCCGCCCGGAGGCCGCCGCGGGGATCTCCTCCACCACGGAGCGCAGGACCCCCTTGTCCTTGCGGATCCGGCTGCGCACGGTCAGCGGGAATCGCCCCAGGACGGGGTCGGCCGGGGCGCCGGGGCCGCGGGCGCCGTCGTCGGGGGCCTCCGGCAGGAGCACCACGGCCTCGTAGGTCTTGGCCACGGCACGCCGCTCGAAGAGCAGGTGGTAGGCGCCGCGGGTGGCCGGGTTCGCGGAGAACATCACGACGCCGGCCGTCGCCCGGTCGAGCCGGTGCAGGGGCACGAGGTCATCGAGGCCGAGCTCGTTGCGCAGCCGCACCAGCGCGGTCTCCTGGACGAAGCGGCCGCCCGGGGTGGTGGGCAGGAAGTGCGGCTTGTGGATGACCACGAGGTGCTCGTCGCGGTGCAGGAGCGTGTGCGTCACGGGCAGCGGGGCCTCGTCGGGGACGTCCCGGTAGTACCAGAGGTCGTCGTGCACGCCGAGCGGCGTGTCCGCCGGGATGGGGGCGCCGTCCGCGGCCACGACCTGCCCGGAGGCGAAGCGCCGCCGGATGCCGTCCGGGTCCACGTGGCCGAAGCGGTCCAGGACGTACTCCTGGACGGACGCCCAGGGTCCGGAGGCGGGCAGGCGCAGGCGGGTCGCGTTGACGCCGTTACGCAGGGGAAGGGGGGAGGGGACGGCCACGTTCCCGATTCTCCCAGGAGGGGAGGACAGGGAAGCGCGGCCGTCGTCGCGGGCGGCTACGGCGTCGCGGAGTGCGACTCGGGGGAGGCCGGCTCGGCCAGCGTGGTCGCCAGGTCCCGCTTGCGGATCTTGCCGGTGGCGGTCTTGGGGAGGCTGTCCACCACGACCACCTCGCGCGGGTACTTGTACGCCGCCAGGGAGACCTTGGCGTGCTCGATGACCCCCGCCGGGGTCACGCTCATGCCCGGCCGGGTGCTCACGACCGCCACCACCTCGCTGCCGAGGGAGGGGTGCGGACGCCCCACCACGGCCACCTCGGAGACCGCCGGGTGCGTGGCGATGACCTCCTCCACCTCGCGGGGGTACACGTTGTACCCGCCGCGGAGGATGAGCTCCTTCTTGCGGTCCACCACGTAGATGAACCCGTCCTCGTCCCGGTACCCCATGTCCCCGGTGCGCAGCCACCCGTCCACGAGGGTGGCCGCCGTGGCCTCGGGGTTGCGGTAGTAGCCCTTCATGATGGTGGGGCCGCGGAAGAGCAGCTCCCCCACCTGGTCCTCCCCGGGGCCGAGCAGGTGTCCCTCCGCGTCCACCACGCGGCACTCGGTGCCCCACAGCGGCTTGCCGATGGACATGACGCGGCGCTCCTCCCGGGAGACGTTCACCGCCACCGAGCTGGTCGACTCGGAGAGGCCGTACCCCTCCAGGATGGTCGCCCGCGGGAACTTCGCCTCGAAGCGCCGCAGCACCTCCTGGGGCAGGGCCGAGCCTCCGGAGACCACCTGGCTCACGGACGAGAGGTCCCGCCCGGTGTCGGGGTCCTCCACCATGCCGATCAGCATGGTCGGCACGGCGGAGATGCGGGTGATCCCGTGGCGCTCCACCAGGTCGAGCGCGGCGGCGGCGTCGAAGCGGGGGAGCAGGACCATGGTGCAGGCGTGGCGGACGCAGATGTTCAGCACGCTCGTGAGCCCGTACACGTGGAAGAAGGGCAGCACGGCCAGGACCACGTCGTCGGGCCGGATCGGGATGCGCGCGCCGGAGACCGTCGTGTTCATGTAGATGCCGAAGTGGGTGAGCTCGGCGCCTTTGGGGGGGGCCGGTCGTGCCGCTCGTGTAGATGATCACCGCGGTGTCGTCGGCCTGGGTGGGGGCCATGTCCACCGAGGGGCCGGGGGCCAGCAGCTCCGCGAAGTCCCGGGTCCCCGCGGGCCGCTCCCCGGCGCCCGTGGAGACCACGTACACCGTCGGACCGCCGTCGGACCCGCCCGCCTGGGCCGCGCCCTTGACCGCCGCCTCGGCCGCCGTATCCACGGTGATGAGCACGGCCGTGTCCGAGTCGGACAGGTGATGGGCGATCTCGCGCGGCGTCAGCAGGGGGTTGAGGGGGACCATGACGAAGCCGGCACGGACGAGGCCGAAGTAGGCGAACAGGAACTGCGGGATGTCCGGGAGCTGCACCGCCACCGAGGTGCCCGGGGCCAGGCCCAGCCCGCTGAGGTTCGCGGCCACCAGGTCGGCGGCGGCGTCCACCTCCGCGTAGATCCAGGCACGGTCGCCCAGGATCACGCAGGGGCGGTCCGGGTGCTCGGCGGCGCTCTCGCGCAGGAGCACGGAGATGTTGAACGTCATGACGCGTCCTTTCCCGGGCGGAGGAGGAAGAGCGAGTCCGACACGCAGGCCGGCTTCGCCACTCCCTCGATCTCCACGGTGGTGGTCACCATGGCCAGCGCCCCCTGGGGGCCGCGGTCCAGGCGGGTGAGCTCGGCGCCGGCGCGGATGCGCGCGCCGACGGGGGTCGGATGGGGGAAGCGGACCCGGTCCGATCCGTAGTTGACGACCATGGCCATCCCCTCCACCCGGTAGATCTCCCGCACCATCGAGGGCAGCAGCGCGAGGGTGAGGAAGCCGTGGGCGACCGTCGAGCCGAAGGGTCCCCGGGCCGCCCGCTCGGGGTCCACGTGGATCCACTGGTGGTCGTCGGTCGTGTCCGCGAACAGGTCCACCTGCTCCTGGGTGACGGTGCGCCAGCGGCTGTGGCCCAGGTGGGTGCCCACGGCCCGCTCGAACTCGTCCAGTCCGTCGAAGGTCTGCATGGCGTTCTCCTCGTGGGGGGCTCAGGCCTTGGGTCCGCCGGCCACGTAGAGGACCTGGCCCGAGATGAAGGAGGCCTCCTGGCGGGCGAAGAAGGAGGCCGCGGCGGCGATGTCCTCGGGGGTGCCGGTGCGGGCGACGGGGATCTGCTCCGCCGCCTTGGCCACGTACGTCTCGTAGGGGACGCCGATCCGCTCGGCGGTGGCCCGGGTCATGTCCGTCTCGATCAGGCCCGGCGCGATGGCGTTCACCGTGATCCCGAAGCGGCCCAGCTCGATAGCGACGGACTTGGTGAAGCCCTGGATCCCGGCCTTGGCCGCGGCGTAGTTCGCCTGCCCCCGGTTGCCCAGCGCGGACGTGGAGGAGATGTTCACGATCCGCCCCCACCCCTGCTCCGTCATATGGCGCTGGGCGGCGCGGGTCATGAGGAAGTGCCCGCGCAGGTGCACGTCCATCACCGTGTCCCAGTCCTGGGCGCTCATCTTGAACAGCAGGTTGTCCCGGAGCACGCCCGCGTTGTTGATCAGCACGGCGGGCGCACCCAGCTCGGCGACGACGGCGTCCATCACCTGGGCGACCGACTCCTCCCGGGCGACGTCGGCGGCGAAGGCGCGGGCCGTCCCGCCGGCCTCCTCGATCTGCCCGACGACGTCGGCGCACGCCTCGGCCGAGAGGTCGACGGCGGCGACGGCGAAGCCGTCCTCCGCCATGCGTCGGGCCAGGGCGGCGCCGATGCCGCGCGCGGCTCCGGTGACGACGGCGATGCGGGGCTCGGTCATGGGGTTCCTCCGGGAGGGTCGGTGCGGGTGCGGGTGCGGACGGGGCGGGAAGGACTCAGGACAGGCGCTCGATGACCATCGCCATGCCCTGGCCGCCGCCGACGCACATGGTCTCGAGGCCGATGTGCTTGTCGTGCTCGCGCAGCGAGTTCAGCAGGGTGGCGGTGATCCGGGCTCCGGTCATACCCCAGGGATGGCCCAGCGCGATTGCCCCGCCGTTGACGTTGAGCTTGTCCAGGGGGATCCCCAGGTCCTCGGCGGAGGGGAGCACCTGCGCCGCGAACGCCTCGTTGATCTCCACGAGGTCGACGTCGTCGATGCTCATCCCGGCCCGCGCCAGCGCCTGCCGGGACGCCTCCACGGGGCCCAGGCCCATGATCTCGGGAGAGAGGGCGGAGAGGCCCGTGGACACGATCCGGGCGAGCGGGGTCAGCCCCAGCTCGGCGGCGCGAGTGTCGCTCATGACGACGAGCGCCGCGGCGCCGTCGTTGAGGGGGCAGGCGTTGCCGGCGGTGACGGTGCCGTCGGGCCGGAAGACGGGGTTCAGCTGGGAAACGGCCTCGAGCGTGGTGCCCGCGCGCGGGCTGTCGTCCCGGGTGACCCGGATGCCGTCGGGCAGGACGAGCGGGGAGATCTCCCGGTCCCAGAAGCCGGAGGCCTGGGACTTCTCCGTGAGCTGCTGGGAGCGCACGGCGTACTCGTCCTGGGCCTGGCGGGAGACGCCACGCAGCTGCGCCACGTTCTCAGCCGTCTGGCCCATGGCGATGTAGACGTCCGGCAGCTCGCCCTCCTCGGCGGGGTCCGTCCACACGGGGGCGTCGCCCTCGGCCCGGCGGGCCGAGCGCTCCCACGCGGAGCGGAACGCCGGGTTGCGGGTGTCCTCGTCGGAGGCGCCGCGGTCCAGCCGGCTGGCCGACTCGACGCCGGCGGAGACGAACACGTCCCCCTCCCCGGCGCGGATGGCGTGGAACGCCATGCGGGTGGACTGCAGGCTGGATGAGCAGAAGCGGGTGATGGTGGTGCCGGGCACGGAGGGCAGGCCGGCCAAGACCGCGACCACGCGGCCGAGGTTGCCGCCCTGCTCCCCGCCGGGGGCGCCGCAGCCCAGGATGAGGTCCTCGACCTCGGCGCGGTCCAGCTCGGGGACCCGGTCCAGGGCGGCGGTGACCATCTGGGCGGCCATGTCGTCGGCGCGCAGGTCGCGGAGGGACCCCTTGCGGGCGCGGCCGATGGGGGAGCGGACGGCGGAGACGATGACGGCTTCAGGCATGGTGGTGCTC
>NZ_JASDCZ010000209.1:0-1471 GCF_030407635.1 Micrococcus sp. APC 4021 | reverse complement strand
CCATGCCCGCCACCCTAGCCACGACTCCGGACGCGAGACCCGGGCCGCCCGGCGCCCGCCCGGCGTCCGGCCCGGGGTTCAGCCGAACACGCGCGCGGCCAGCAGCGACGGCGCCGTCAGCAGCCGGCGGGCCAGCTCCACGCGGCGGCGCTCCTGCACCGCGATCGCCTTCTCGTAGTAGCCCATGAGCTGCTCGCACAGCACCGGCCAGGTCCGGCCCTGCACCGACGCCCACGCCGCGTCGGCGAACGCGGCCCGCTTGACGTCGTCGTACACGAGGTCCGCGACGTGGCGGCGCAGCTCGTCCAGCTCGCCGGGCGGGTAGAGCCAGCCGGTGCGGGAGACGTCCACGATGTCGAGGGGGCCGCCGCGGCCGACGGCGACGACGGGCACGCCCGAGGCCATCGCCTCCTGCAGCGTCTGGCCGAAGGTGTCGGACTCGCCGGGGTGCACGAACAGGTCCAGGCTGGCCACGTGGCGCGCGAGGTCCTCGCCCCCCTGGAAGCCGGCGAAGTGCGCGCCGGGCAGCTCCCGCTCGAGCTGTTCGCGCAGCGGCCCGGAGCCGATGACCACGAGGCGGGTGCCCGGCAGGTCCGAGAGCACCCGCAGGTCCCCGACCTGCTTCTCGTGCGCCAGCCGCCCCACGAAGCCCACGAGCTTCTCGCCGTTCGGGGCGAGCTGCGCGCGCAGCGCCTCGTCGCGCTTGGCGGGATGGAATCGGCGGGAGTCGACGCCGCGGCCCCACAGGTGCACGCGCCGCACCCCCTGGCGGTGCAGCTGTCGGACGGTGAACGACGACGGCGCGAGCGTCAGCGTGGCCATGTTGTGCAGGCGCGCCACGTGGCTCCACAGGACGTCCTCCAGCCACGGGGCGCCGTACCGGGCCGCGTAGCCGGGGACCTCGGTCTGGTAGACGGCCACGGAGGGGATGCCGAGCTCCTCGGCCGCCTGCACCGCGCGCCAGCCCAGCACGAAGGGGGAGGCGATGTGCACCACGTCCGGGGCGAAGTCGGCGAGCATGCCGCGCAGCCGGCCCACCGTGCCGGCGGCCACCCGCACGGAGGCGTACCCGCTCAGGGGCACGGAGGGCAGGGTGCGCACGGGGAAGCCCTCGACCTCGCGGGGGGCCTCACCGGCGCCCGCGCGCTGGGTCCACCCGGCGGACCACGAGGCGGCCGGGGCGACCACCATCGCCTCGTCGCCCCGTTCCCGCAGGTGGCGCAGCACCTGGAGGATGGAGTTGGTGACCCCGTTCATATGGGGCAGGAACGATTCGGCGACCACGACGACACGCACGTGGCCGACGCTAAGGACCCCGGACCACGGCCGGGACACCCGCCGACGACGGCCCGGTGACCCCGCGGTGAACTCTCGGGGCGCGTGACGGTCGTCGCACCGGCCCGCGCGGCCCGCCCCGTCCAGGCGCCGCCCGGAGTCGGGTGGCACCATGGACGGGTGAGTTCCCGCCCCG
>NZ_JASDCZ010000208.1:0-1503 GCF_030407635.1 Micrococcus sp. APC 4021 | reverse complement strand
GGGGGGGTGCCTCTATGGTTTTCGTCAAGCCGCGAGAGCGACTGATGATGGTGCTGGCGGGGCGGTCGGATCTTGATACAGGGTGCCATCGCGGAGCATCGCGTAGAGCACGTCCGTGCGGCGCCGGGCCAGCGCGATCAGCGCCTGGTTGTGGCGTTTGCCCTGGGCTCGTTTGCGGTCGTAGTACGCCCTGGAAGGCGGGTGTGACAGCGAAGCGAACGCTGAGAGGAACAGGGCCCGCTTCAGTCGCTTGTTCCCGCCCCGGGCTACGTGCTCTCCGCGGATCGAGGTCCCGGAGCGTCGGGTGACCGGGGCGATCCCGGCGTAGGAGGCCAGATGCCCGGCATCGACGAAGTCCTTGCCCACAACTTCAGTGAGGATGCGTGCGGCGGTCCTGATCCCTACTCCGGGCATCGAGATCAGGACCGGGTGAAGAGGGTGGGCCTCCACTGCAGCCTCCACCTGGGAGGCCAGGCCGGCCCGCTGACGGGTCAGGCCGGCGAGCTGTTCTGCCAGGATCGGGACCACGGTGGCCGCGGCCTGCGTGCCGGCCACGACCACGGACTGCTCGTCCAGGGCTTGGAAGATCTGTTCCGTGAGAGAAGCGGCCAGGCGTGGGGCGTGCTTGCGCAGCCTGGCCCGCACATGCCCCGGCCCAGCCGTTCTGAGCTGTGCCGGGGTGGGGTAGCGGCCGAGAAGGTCTGCCACGGCGGGGTGGGTGATCCTGGGCCCGAGCACGCGCTCGAGCGCGGGGTGGATCTGGGTGAGGAGTCCGCGCAGCCGGTTCGAGGTCGCGGTGATCTGCGCGGCGAGGTCGTCATCGAACCCGGCGAGCATGGCCAGCTCGGCGATCTGTTCCTCATCGACTCGGATGGAGCGCAGCGTATGGGGCATCGTGCGGGCTGCTTCAGCGATGATCGCCGCGTCCTTGGCGTCGGTCTTGGCCGAGCCGGGGTGCAGGTCAGCGATCCGTCGCATCGCCAGCCCGGGCAGGTACGCCACCTCAACGCCGTCGCAGGCCTGGGCCACGGCCACGGGCAGGGCGCCGATCGTGGCCGGTTGATCGACGACGAGCAGCGCGGGCCCGTGGGCGCGGGCGAGCTCGTCGAGGATGCCGCGTAGGCGGGTCTCGTCGTTGGGCAGGGCCTTGTCGTAGACCTTTTTCCCGGCCGCGGTGAGGGCCACGGCGTGGTGCTCGGCCTTGCCGACGTCAAGGCCGATGAACACGGCCGGGTGCTGCTGTGCTGTCATGATCGTTCCCTTCTGGTGCGCCGGTGGCGTGTGCTGGCCGGCCGGGAGGTGATCACGCTCGGCATCCACGTTACGAAGGCCCTTGTCAGCCGGGTCCTGCCTCTATCAGCGATCCGTGACCACCGGACCGGTCCTGGGTGACAACACCCCCCGGATCATGGATGACTGGGGGCAAACGATCATGCCCAGGACCGGCCGGTCAGCACTCCCTGATCCTGCCGGATCCAGGAGCCACGAAGAAGGTAACGGGGG
>NZ_JASDCZ010000207.1:0-1552 GCF_030407635.1 Micrococcus sp. APC 4021 | reverse complement strand
TCGGCTGGGGCGTGCCCCGCGTCCCCGAGGCCGCCGTCATCGGCATCGACGGCCCCCCGGAGCACGTGCTGCGCGCGCGCACCCGCACCGGCCTCCTCGCCCGCTACCCCCACCTCCACACCGGGGGAGGCCTCCCCGGCACCAGCCAGGCGGCCCGGGACCTGCAGGACCGCGCCGAACACGAGCTCGGCATCATCACCCGACTCGGCTTCTCCTCCTACTTCCTCACCGTGGCCGCCGTCGTCGACCTCATCGAGGGCATGGGCATCCGCGTGGCCGCCCGCGGCTCCGGCGCCTCCTCCCTCGTCAACCACGCCCTGCGGATCTCCCATGTCGACCCCATGGCCAACGGCCTGATCATGGAGCGCTTCCTCTCCACCGACCGCTCCACCCTCCCGGACATCGACATCGACGTGGAGTCCGCCCGCCGCCACGAGATCTACCATGCCGTCGTCGAGCGCTTCGGCGCCGAGCGCACCACCCTCATGAGCATGCAGAACGCCTACCGGGCCCGCGGCGCCGTCCGCGACGCCGGCCTCGCCCTCGGCATGCCCGAACCCGAGGTGGACGCCATCGCCAAGCAGCTCTGGCGCTTCTCCGCCTCGAACTTCCGCGAGGCCCTCCAGCGCATGCCCGAACTCGGCGGCCTCTCCCGCCGCATCGAGTCCGGCCGCGCCGAGGGCGACCGCCAGCTGGACCTGCTCGTCGACCTCACCGAACGCCTCGACCGCCTGCCCCGCCACATCTCCATGCACCCCTGCGGCGTCATCCTCGGCGACGCCGCCCTGCTGCACCGCACCCCCGTCCAGCCCTCCGGCATGGGCCTGCCCATGAGCCAGTTCGACAAGCACGACATGGACCCCATGGGCTTCCTCAAGCTCGACATCCTCGGCGTGCGCATGCAGTCCGCCATCGCCTACACGATCGCCGAGGTCGAACGCACCACGGGCGAGCGCATCGACCTCGAACAGGTGCCCCTGGACGACGACGCCACCTACGCGATGATCCGCACCACCCACACCCTCGGCTGCTTCCAGATCGAGTCCCCGGGCCAGCGCGAACTCGTCGGCAAACTCGCCCCCCGCGAGTTCAACGACCTCACCGTGGACATCTCCCTCTTCCGCCCCGGCCCCATGCAGTCCGACATGGTCCGGCCCTTCCTCGAACAGCGGCACGGCTGGGCACCCGCCCACTACCCGCACCCCGACCTGCGGCCCGTCCTCGCCGAGACCCACGGGGTCACCGTCTTCCACGAACAGGTCCTGCGCACCATGGACGTCATGACCGGCTGCGGACTGGCCCGCGCCGACGAGCACCGCCGCCTCCTCGGCGGCCCGCAGGAACACCTCGTCGAAGAGGCCTTCCGCACCGGCGCCCTCGCCCGCGGCTACTCCCCCGAAGTCATCGACGAGGTCTGGGCCACCCTCTCCGCCTTCGGCTCCTTCGGCTTCTGCAAGGCCCACGGCGCCGCCTTCGCCGTCCCCACCTACCACTCCGCCTGGCTCAAGACCCACCACCCCGCCGCCTTCATGGCCGCCATCCTCGAACACGA
>NZ_JASDCZ010000206.1:0-1632 GCF_030407635.1 Micrococcus sp. APC 4021 | reverse complement strand
TGCGGCCGAGCCTAACGGGCGTGGGCCGGGTCATGGACGGCGGGGCCTTCCTGGGACGTCCGGGCGGGTGGCTACGCTGAAGCCATGAGCGCCTTCGAGACCGTCGATGTGAACGAGATCCCCGCCGATGCGGCCATCCTGGACGTCCGCGAGGACGACGAGTGGGCCCTGGGCCGCGCCGCCGGCGCCCAGCACATCCCGCTGGGCCAGCTGCCGGAGCGACTCGAGGAGCTGGACCCGGACACGGACTACTACCTGATCTGCCGCACCGGCGGCCGCTCCGCCCGCGCCGCCGAGTTCATGACCGGCCGCGGCTACTCGGCCATCAACGTGGCCGGCGGCTCCGGCGCGTGGCTCGAGGCCGGCAAGCCGATGGAGGCCGACGGCGACGCCGAGCCCACCGTCAAGTGACGGGGACGGGCTCCGCTGACGCGACGCCGTCGCGCCTGCGCTACGCCTTCCTCGGCCCGGCCGGCACCTTCACCGAGGCCGCCCTGCGCAAGGTGGCGGACCCGGCCGAGGCCGAGTTCGTGTCTGCGGGCTCCGTGCTGAGCGCCGTGGCGGCGCTGCGCAGGGGGGAGGTGGACCGCGCCGTCGTGCCCATCGAGAACTCGGTGGAGGGCGGCGTCTCCGCCACCGTGGACGAGATCGCCCTCGGGGAGACGCTGCAGATCCTCGCGGAGGTGCACGTGCCCATCAGCTTCGTGCTCGTGGGCCGGCCCGGCGTCGCGATCGAGGACGTGCGGCGCGTGACCACGCACCCCCACGCCTGGGCGCAGGTGCGCGGCTGGGCCGAGACGGCGCTGCCGGGCGTGGAGTTCACGCCCGCCCCGTCGACGGCGGCCGGGGCCGGCCTCGTGGCCCAGGGCGACTTCGACGCCGCCGTGTGCGCCCCGCTCGTGGCCGAGCAGACCGGGCTGCCGGTGCTCGCCGAGCGGATCGAGGACGTGCCGGGCGCCGTGACGCGCTTTGTGCTGCTCTCCCGGCCGACGGCCCTGCCCGCGCCCACGGGAGCGGACAAGACCACGCTGGTGGTGCCGCTGCCGGAGGACCGGCCCGGCGCCCTCGGGCAGATCCTGGCCGAGTTCACCACGCGCGGGGTGAACCTCTCCCGCATCGAGTCCCGGCCGACCGGCGAGGGCATCGGGCGGTACTTCTTCTCCCTCGACCTCGAGGGGCACCTGGCGGAGGCCCGCGTGGGTGATGCGCTCGCGGCCCTGTACCGGGAGTACCCCGACCTGCGGTTCCTGGGCTCCTACGCCCAGGCCGAGCCCGTGCCCACGAGGGTGCCGGCCGAGTTCACCGACGCCGCGTATCGCTCCGGCCGCGCCTGGGTGGAGTCCCTCCGCTCCCGCTGAGGCGGTGCAGCACTTTCGTTCGGGAAACGGCGGCCCCCGGGCCACTTTCGTTCGGGAAACGGCGGCCCCCGAGGGACTTTCGTTGACGAAACGGGAGGTTCCTAGGCCCCTTTCGTGGCCGAAACGGGACGATCACCACGACGACGGGCCGTCGTCGCGCTTCCCGTCCGCGCGTCGCCCCGGCGCCCGTTTCCCGAACGAAAGTGCTGGGGAAGCCGCCGTTTCCCGAACGAAAACGGTGGGGAAGCCGCCGTTTCCCGAACGAAAGCGGGGA
>NZ_JASDCZ010000205.1:0-1670 GCF_030407635.1 Micrococcus sp. APC 4021 | reverse complement strand
ACTTCCATCCTGCGGGAGAGGCCCACTCGTCTCATCTCAGCCGGCGCCTCGTGGCAAGAACCTCATGACCCACAACAACTAGCCTCCCCACCATGAAGATCGGTTTCCGCACACCCTCCCTCACGAAGTCCCTCAGGGCCCGCACCACGGGCCGCGCCACGCGCGCGATCAAGCGCCAGGTCATCCCCGGCTACGGCCGCAAGGGGATGGGCTGGCTGCGCGATCCGAAGCGCGCCGCCCGCAACGCGGTCTACAAGCGCACCACGTTCGGCCTCGGCGACGTCCTGCGGATGTTCCGATGAGCGCGCCCGGCAGCATCACCGCCGACGACGCTCGCGGCCTCGCCACACACCGCGCCCCCGGCGCCGTCGAGCTCGTCGAGCCGCCCCGCGAAGCTGTGGAGTGGATGGCCTCACCCGCCCCCGCGACCGACCTCTGGTGGACCGCCACCGTCCGCGGCGAGGAGGACCCGGGCTGGCACCGGCTGGAGAGCACGTCCCAGATCGCGGACCTGGTGCACGCCCTCACCGACCCGCGGGACAAGCTGATCCTCGAGGACGAGCCGCCCACCCGGTACGCGCAGATCATGCTGCTCGGCGACGGCCTGTTCATGGTCGAGATTGCCAAGCGGTTCGAGGGGCTCGGGGCCTACAACTGGCGGATCGGCCGGGGCCGGGGCGCGGACGAGGCCGCCAACGATCCCCAGGACCTCGTCCAGCCCCTGCAGGAGCTCACCGCCGCCGAGACCATCGAGGTCCTCGTCAGCTGGGCACAGGGCCACGGCCTCCCGCTGCCCTACGGGGCGGCCCTGCGCACCTACGGCACCCCGCCGGATCCGGGGTTGGGCGTCTGACCGTGCCGAACGACGCCGGGCCGCCGTCTCCGCCGCCGGACGCCACCGGGCATCATGGCCCCATGACGTCCGCTCTCAACCGCCTCGAGCATCTCGCCGCCCTCCCACCTCACACCGCGATCGACCCAGCCGAGCTTGCTGTGGCCCTCACGGGGGTGCCAGAGCTCGGGGGTTGGCGCGTCACGCCGTCGTCGACACCCGCCGACACCACCCCACCCGAGCTCGCCGTCACCTACGCCACCGGCGACTTCGCCACCGCCCTCGCCCTGGCGAACCGGATCGGGGAGGCCGCCGAGGCCGCCGACCACCACCCGGACCTGACCGTCTCCTACGGCCGGCTCACCGTGGGCATGCACAGCCACGACGTCCGCGCCCTCACCTCCCGCGACGTCCGCCTGGCCCGCACCGTCGCCCGCCTCGCCAGCGAGGTCCTCGCCCCCCACGCCCTCGCCGCGTACGGCACCCTGGCGCCCGGCCGCTCGAACGCGCACGTCATGGACGGTGTGCGCGGCACCTGGATCCCCGGCACCCTCCGCGGCACGTTCCACGCCAGCGGCACCGATGCGGCCACCGGCTACCCGGGGATCGTCCTCGCCGGCACCGCGCCCGCGCACGCGACCACCGACGTCCCCGCCCAGGTGCTCGTGTCCGCCGACCTCCCGGACCACTGGGACCGCCTCGACGCCTTCGAGGGCGCCGGCTACCGGCGGGTGCCCGCCGTCGTCGCCCTGGAGGACGACGACGCCGTCCGCCCCGCCTTCGTCTACGAGCTGGTGCCCGATGCCGTCCCCCCGTCCGCCTGAGCCCCCCGCCATGA
>NZ_JASDCZ010000204.1:0-1710 GCF_030407635.1 Micrococcus sp. APC 4021 | reverse complement strand
GCGCCGCGCCGCCACCCGCTGACCCCGCACGGTTCCCCGCCCGGGGCCCCCGCCCGCACTGTCGAACGTGACATCGGGGGAATGGACGCTTTCGGTCGTGAGATAGGCCCTATCTCACGACCGAAAGTCGTCTCTGGGTCAGATGCGCACGTGCAGGCGTCGCGCCGCCTCCGCGATCGAGCCGGACATGGACGGGTACACGGTGAAGGTGTCCGCGAGGTCGTCCACGTGCAGCTTGTGCGTGACCGCGAGCGCGAGCGCGTAGATCAGCTCGGACGCGCGCGGCGAGACCACCACGCCGCCGATCACGGTGCCGGAGCCCTGTCGCGCGAAGATCTTCACGAACCCCTCCTCCGCGCCGGACATCTTGGCGCGGGGGTTGGTGTGGAAGTCCAGGCGCAGCACGTCCGCCTGGTACTGGCCGGAGTCCACCTGCGCCTGCGTGACGCCCACGGTGGCGATCTCCGGCGAGGTGAAGATGTTCGAGGCCAGCAGGTGCGGGCGCAGCGGCTTGAGGGCGTCGCCGAGCAGGTGGGCGACGGCGATGCGCCCCTGCATGGCCGCCACCGACGCGAGGGCGAGCTTGCCCGTGCAGTCGCCCGCCGCGTAGATGCTCGGCACGGACGTGCGGGAGACGCCGTCCACGAGCACGTGGCCGGAGCCGGTCAGCTTCACGCCCACGTCGTCGAGGCCGAGGCCCGCCGTGTTCGGCACGCCGCCGACGGCCACGAGGGCGTGGGAGCCCTCGATCGACGGGGTGTCCTCGGCGCCCTCGCCGGAGAGGTGCACGCGCACGCCGGTCTCGGTCCGCTCGACGGACTCGGCCCGGGAGCGGGAGACCACCCTGAGGCCGTTGCCCTCGAAGACCTTCTCGAGCAGCTCGGCGGCGTCGGCGTCCTCGCCGGGGAGCACGCGGTCGCGCGAGGAGACGAGGGTGACCTTGGCGCCGAGGCGGTTGTAGGCCGAGGCGAACTCGGCGCCGGTGACGCCGGAGCCCACGACGATCAGGTGCTCGGGAAGCTCCTTGAGGTTGTAGACCTGCTTCCAGTTGAAGATCCGCTCGCCGTCCGGGACGGCGGTGGGCAGCTCGCGGGGGCTCGCGCCGACGGCCACGAGGATCGCGTCCGAGGTGATGATCTCGGGCTCGGCGCCGGCGTCGGCGTCGTCGAGGGCGCGGACGGACACCTCGTGGGGGCCGACGACGCGGCCCACGCCGTCGATCACCCGGACGCCGACCCGCTCGAGGCCCGCGCGGATGTCCGAGGACTGCTCGTGGGCCAGGTTCAGGATGCGGTGGCCGACCCGGCCCATGTCCGCGTGGACGTCGCCCCCGCCGAGGTCGACGCCCAGGTCCACGGAGGCGCCCACGCGGCGCATCGAGTCGGCGGCGGCGATCAGCGTCTTGGAGGGGACCACGTCCGTGAGGACGGCCGCGCCGCCCACCCCCTGGCGCTCGACCAGGGTCACGCGGGCGCCCAGCTTCGCGGCCACCATGGCGGCCTCGTAGCCGCCGGGGCCGCCGCCGATGATGGTCAGGGACGGGATGAAGGTGCTGTTTTCCTCGGTCACGGGCTCCATTGTGTCCGCCACGGACGGGAAAGTCCTAGCCAGCGGCCACGGGACACCGCCTAGATGTAGGAGGGCATGACGTTGTTGACTCGGGCCGGGGCCAGTGAGGCCGGAGGAGCGTCTCCGCAGGAGGTATGAGGC
>NZ_JASDCZ010000203.1:0-1732 GCF_030407635.1 Micrococcus sp. APC 4021 | reverse complement strand
CATCCTGCGGGAGAGGCCCACTCGTCTCATCTCAGCCCGTACCCCGTGGCAAGAACCTCATGACCCACAACACCTAGTCGCGTCCATCACGGCCGCACTCGTGACCGGCTGTTCCGCGAACACAAGCCAGAACGCTGCGTCATCGTCCACGCCTGCGACCACGGCGACGGAGACGGCGACGGCTAGCGCATCCTCCCTCTCGCCCGACGAGGCGGCCACTAGCCTGGCGGCCCTGGAGTCTGCAGCCGCCCAGGCCAAGGTGGACGCGGCACAACGGAACTTCGACGCCGCCGTGGCGTCGGCCTCCGCCCGCGCCCTGGAATACAGCCAGTCCAAGGCGGCGGGCCAGGACCTCGGCCAGATCACGATGGAGACGCTGGACATCGGGGACACGCGACCTGAGTGGGCGCGCCCGATCAAGGACGTGAAGGCCGTGGGAACGGATGGCATTTTCGTCACCTACTCGGAGGCGTTGACGACATCTCAGGCGGAGGAGGTTGCCACGAACATCGCTCGGCGCCTCGCCATGTTCCAGGTGGACTCCCTGAACCGGGTCACCCTTTCTGATGCATCGAACACCGAACACGTCGTTGACATCACCCGCGGCTAACCGTTCATGATGACGCCGCCCGGGAGACGGCGGCGGCCCCGCCGCCCTGGCACCGCGCCTGTGTGGCAAGGTATTGCGGGCCATGCCAATCTGTGGCCATGGCTGACAAGTCCCCCCGCGCGGAGCGGTTCCCGTTCGGCATTCGCGTCCTCTTCGTCACACTCGCGGTGATTGTCCTGTTCACGTGGAAACCGTGGCTTCCTTCGGACAAGGAGTTCCGCCAGTCCGACCAATCCGGTTACGCCGCCTGCCGCAACTTTGACGAGGCCGAGGGCGCTGGTGGGTCCGTCTACCGCCGCTATATCGGGCTTGCCGCGGAGTACGCCGTCGAGGCCAAGACGCCCGGCATTCGTGAGGTCGTGGACGACCGGAATGGCGGGCGCGATGGCGACGCGGTGGTCCGGGACCTCTCCGACATGCGGAAGGCGTGCAAGCGTGCGGGATACCGGTTCAGCGGCTAGGCACGCCGGGGCCGCGGGGACCATTGGGCCGGCCGAGCGGTTATCGCGGTCACCGAACCTGGGGAAGCGGAACCGTGGGCGGACGCTCAGGGAGCTCTACACGGCCTTCTCTGGCCCGCTGAGGACGATAGAGCGCCCCGCCGCCCTGGGGAGGGTGACGGGGCGCGTGTGGGGCCGTGGGCGGCGTCAGAGACCCCGGAGGAGCTCGGCCTCGAGGCGGGCGTCCTCGCGGGCGGTCTCGGCGTCGAGGACGGGGGCTGGGAGCCCGGCCAGTAGCGCGGCCGTCTCCGCGTTCGTCTCGGCGACGACGGCCTCGAGCTCGGCGGCCTGGGTCGCGTCGTCCCTGGCGATGGACTCGAGGGCGGCGACGACGTCGGCGTCTAGGCGGTCGGCGATGTGCCCGCCGTGGGCGGGGGCGCTCATGCCTGGGCCTCAGCGTCCATGCTGGCCGGGAGAGTGGCGGCGGCGGCCTGGGCGGCGAGCTCGGCCTCGACCGCGCCCCGGAGCCCTGCGGCGTGGCCGTTCCCTGCGGCGACGGCTTCGGCGTGGCGGAGCTGGACCTCGAGGGCGGCGAGGGTGGGGGCCTGGGCGAGTGCGTCGGCGAGGGTCTGGTCTCCGGTGAGCTCGACCCATCGGGTGCGGAGGGACCGCTCGAACGGGG
>NZ_JASDCZ010000202.1:0-1755 GCF_030407635.1 Micrococcus sp. APC 4021 | reverse complement strand
CCCGGACCCCGGCCGCGTCCGCACCGGCCGTGCCCTGCTGTGGCAGTCCGTGGCGCTGCTGGGGATGGTGCTCTCCTTCTCCCTCGTGCTGCCGTGGAAGCTGATCGCCCTCGCGCTGGGGCTGGTCGCCCTCGTGCTCGGCGTGCGCGTGTGGGTCACGAGCCGCGGCGCCGACCGCTCGGGACTGCCCCGCGCGGTGGCGTCCGCCGGCATGGCGATGGCGCTGGTGGGCATGACGACGGCGGCGCTGCCGCTGCTCGCGTGGGACGCGACGGTCCAGCTCGAGCAGTGCAGCGCCTCCGCGCTCACCGTGCGGGCACAGCAGGCGTGCGCGGACGAGTTCACCCGTCAGGTGGAGGAGCGCACGGGGGTGCCCCAGCTGCGGCCCTGAGCCGCGGGCGTCAGTCCCGCGCCCGGCGCGGGGACGGCCGGTCGCGCGGGCCCGAGGCGCGGTCGCCGGACCGCGGCGCCGTCGTCGTCCCGTCCCGGTGCCCGGCCACGGCCAGGGCCGTGAGGTAGCCGGCCGCGCAGCCCAGCGCGACCCACCCGGCGACGGCGGCGCACACCGCCCAGACGTGGGAGCCGAGGTCCGTCAGCGCGCCGAGCCCGAGTGTCCCGGAGGTGAGGGCCAGCGGCACGAGCAGCAGCAGCCCCGTGAGCAGTCCGGTGAGCACGGCCAGGGCCAGCGTGGACAGTGTCAAGGACACCGCGCGGCTGCCGTGGCGGGTGTGCAGCCAGTCGTCGAGGTGGTTCTCCCCCTCCCGCAGCAGCCACACGCCGGCCACGGCGCCGGCGCCGATCGGCACGGCGAGCAGGAGCAGCTGCCACGGCGACCACGTCCCGGGCAGCGCACCCAGCGCCGGGAGGGCGGGCGCGGTGGCCGGCGTCGCGCCGAACACGGAGTAGAGGCTGTCCGCGCCCACGGAGAACCCCGGGCCCGCCGTCCACGCGATCGACCACGCGGTGAACGTGGGCAGCCAGCCGATCTGCAGCAGCGCCACCAGCAGGCCGCCCAGCGGGCCGCCCCCGATCGCCTGGGCCACGGTGACGACGGCGGCCCACTCGACGGCCAGCCGCCCCGCCACGAGCAGCGCGTTCAGGCCCGTCAGGGCGAGCACGGCGACGGCCGCGGCGCGCACCACGGACCACGCGTACGAGCCGGCCCAGCGTTCGTACTGCGAGCGCCGCGAGATCCGCTCCGTGAGGTCCAGGCCGATCAGGTGCGCCCAGGTGCCGGCCTCGCGCCGCGCCCCCGCGAGGGCGGCGACGCCGAAGAGCAGGGCGGGCAGCAGCGCCGCCGGGGCGGGGTGCGCCGTCAGCTCGTCCGTGCCGGGCAGGAACGCCACGGCCAGCCCCACCAGGGCGTAGGCCCCCACCGCGCCCACGAAGGCCTGCCACGCCTGGTCCCGGTAGGACGCGCGGGCCAGGCGCCGGCCGGCCCGCCACGACAGCGCGAGCGGGACCAGGGTCAGGCCCCACGGCACGAGCCACGCCGTGCCGGTGATGAGGTGATCCGGCGCGGTGGGCATGGCCGTGGCCACGGTGACGGGCACCGCGTGCAGGGCCAGCCACAGGACGCCGCCCACCTGGACGGCACCCTCGATGGTCGGCCGCTCGAACCCGCCCGTGGCCCACACCGCGAGGGTGGGGACCATGACCGCCAGCAGGCTGATCATCGCCGTGACGAGCGCCTCGACCACCCCCTGCAGCCACAGCGGCAGGGGGACGGGGCGCAGCAGACGGGGCGCAGCGGGG
>NZ_JASDCZ010000201.1:0-1772 GCF_030407635.1 Micrococcus sp. APC 4021 | reverse complement strand
CCCCCCTCCGCGGGGCCGAGCACCCCCGCCGGGGGCCGCTGCTTCGGCAGCGGCCCCTTTTTCATGCCCGACCCCGCCGGCCGGCTCAGGCCCGGCCCTCCTCCAGCAGGTCCGTGACCAGTGCGGCGATCGGTGAGCGCTCGGAACGGGTCAGCGTCACATGCCCGAACAGCGGGTGGCCCTTGAGGCGCTCCACCACGGCCGCGATGCCGTCGTGCCGGCCCACGCGCAGGTTGTCTCGCTGGGCGACGTCGTGGGTCAGCACCACCTTCGAGTTGCGGCCCATCCGGCTCAGCACCGTGAGCAGAACGTTCCGCTCGAGCGACTGCGCCTCGTCCACGATCACCCACGCATCGTGCAGCGAACGGCCGCGGATGTGCGTCAGCGGCAGGATCTCCAGCATCCCGCGGTCCACCACCTCGTCCACCACGGACGGGGAGACCAGCGCACCCAGGGTGTCGAACACGGCCTGCGCCCACGGGCCCATCTTGTCGCCCTCGGAGCCGGGCAGGTAGCCGAGGTCCTGGCCGCCGACGGCGTACAGCGGGCGGAACACGACCACCCTGCGGTGCTCGCGGCGCTCCATCACGGCGTCGAGGCCCGCGCACAGCGCCAGCGCGGACTTGCCGGTGCCCGCGCGGCCGCCGAGGGAGACGATGCCCACGCTCGGATCCGTCAGCAGCTCGATGGCCAGCCGCTGCTCGGCGGAACGGCCGTGCAGGCCGAACACGTCGCGGTCCCCGCGCACCAGGCAGGCTCGGCCGCCCTCGCCGACCCGGGCCAGGGCGGAGCCCCGGGGCGCGGTGAGCACCAGCCCCGTGTTGACCGGCAGGCGGTCCGCCTCGGCCGGGGCCTCCTCCGGCCCGGTCTCGACGCCCGTGCCGGTCAGGGTCCCCAGCGGGACGCCGGCCAGGTCGACCTCGCCGTCGTCGTAGAGGGCGTCCAGCCGCTCCTGCGCCACGCTGAGGGAGACGGTGCCGCGCCAGCCCGAGTCACGCACGAGCTCGTGGCGGTACTCGTCCGCGGCGAGGCCCATGGCCGCCGCCTTCACGCGCATCGGCAGGTCCTTGGACACGACCGTGACCGTGGCGCCCTCGTCCGCGAGCGCCTTCGCGACGGCGAGGATGCGGGAGTCGTTGTCCGTGCCGCGGATGCCCAGGGGCAGCACGTCCACGGACACGTGGTTCAGTTCGATCCGCAGCGTGCCGCCCTCGGGGGTGATCGGCACGGGCTGGTCCAGCGCGCCGTGGCGGCCGCGCAGGTCGTCGAGCAGGCGCAGGGCCGTGCGCGCGTAGTAGCCGAGGTCGGGGTCGGCGCGCTTGGCCTCGAGCTCCGAGACCACCACGAGCGGCAGGACCACCTCGTGCTCGGCGAAGTGCAGCAGGGCGCGCGGGTCCGAGAGCAGCACGGACGTGTCCACCACGTAGGTCCGCAGGCCGGTCGCCTCCGCCGCCCCCGCCTCGGCACGCGCCTGGCCCGGCCGGCTCGACGGCTCCTGCCGGGTCTGCGCGTGCTCCACGAGCTCTGCCACCATGTCTGCCTCCTGTGCCGGTGAACCGTGCGGGCGGGGGTCCGCCCACGGGCCACGCTAGGAAGCGGCGTCGTCCGCCGGGGCCCGGCACGGTGAACCCGGGATGAAGTCGCGGTGACGGTCCGTCCGGGCCCCGCCACGGCCCCGGCGTCCCGCGCTCCCTACACTGGAGACGCGCCGCCGACGTCCCGACGGCCGCCCGGCAGATCGGGCAGGCCGGGGGACGGGCGGTGCATGCTCA
>NZ_JASDCZ010000200.1:0-1802 GCF_030407635.1 Micrococcus sp. APC 4021 | reverse complement strand
CCTAGACTCGGCACCGGACCGCGACGCCCCGAACCGGAAGGACCGTCATGACCGACCCCCACGCCTCCCACGACCCGCGCCGCGAGGCCGCCCGGCCGAGCTGGTACGGGTCCGAGGCCGGTGCGGGCTCCTCCGGCACCGGCTCCTCCGCCGCCGGCTGGCCCGACGCCCCGACCGGCGACGCCGACCGCGCCGCCTGGGACCAGGCACCCTCGTACGCCGAGCAGGAGGAGCAGACCCGCCCCGCCTACGACCAGCCGTACGGCTAAGGCCAGGACGCGAATACCGTCCCCGCCTACGGCTACGGGCAGGGCACGCCCGGCCACGGCTTCGGAGCCCCGCTGCAGCCCGGCCAGACCGAGGGCATCGGCCGCTCGGTGGCGTCCATGATCCTCGGCATCATCTCCGTGGTGGGCGGGTTCACGTTCCTCCTCCCGCCGATCGTGGGCGTGGTCCTCGGCCACATCGGCCTCAAGCGCGAGCCCCACGGCCGCGGCATGGCGATCGCCGGCCTCGTGATGAACTACGTGTCCCTCGCCCTGCTGCTGCTCGCCGTCGTGTTCCTTGTGATCCTGGTGATCGCCGGCATGTCCCTGGGCGACTACACCTCGACCTGACCGGCCGGCTCAGCCGGCCAGCAGCAGCTCGAGATGCGCGGCCAGGGCGAGCAGGGGCGCGGACGTGCCGGGCCGGCCGATGAGCTGGACGGACCAGTTCAGGCCCCGCTCGTCCCGGAGCACGGGCACCGCGACCGCGGGCAGGCCGAGCACGTTGACCATCGAGGTGTAGGGCGTGAACGCGCACTGCGCCTCGTAGTTCGCCTCGGGCTCCATCGCCAGGAAGTGGCCGACCGGCGGGGGCGCGGTGGCCAGCACCGGGGTCATCACCACGTCGACGGCGGCGAACTGCGCCCGCACCCCGCGCGCCCACTCCTCGAGCCGGTGGGCGGCGTCGTTGATCTCTTCGCGCCCCGCGGCCCGGGCGGTGCGCAGGAAGTGCGCGGCCACCGCGCCCACGTGCGCCTCGGCGTCCTCCGGCAGCGGCGCCCGGAGCAGCCCGGCGGTCCACACCGTGCGGAAGTCCCGGTGGTAGTCCTCGCCGTAGTAGGGGGAGAGGTCCTCGACCGCGTGGCCGCCCGCGTCCAGGGCGGCGGCGGCCTTCGTCAGGGCGGTGACGGCGGGCCGGGCCAGGGAGATCTCGAGGTCGGAGGCGAAGGGCGAGGCCGTGGTGACGCCGATCCGGCGGGCGTCGACGGCGCCCCCGGCCCGGGCGGTCTCCACGGTGCGGCGCAGGTCCGGCAGCACCCGGCCGGGCAGGCCCTCGGGGGAGAGCAGCACGTCGTAGAGCAGGGCGGCGTCCTCGACCGTGTGGGCGAGCGGGCCCGACACCGTGAGATTGCGGACCGTGTCCGTGTGCTCGTCCATCGGCAGCTCCCCGCGACCGGGCTTGAGGCCCACGAGCCCGCACGCCGCGGCGGGGATGCGGATGGACCCGCCCCCGTCCGAGCCCGGGGCGAACGGGAGGATCCCCGCGGCGACGGCGGCCGCGGCCCCGCCCGAGGAGCCGCCCGCGGTGCGGGTGGGGTCCAGGGGGTTGCGGGCCGGCGCCGTCACGAGGTTCTCCGAGTAGGAGTCCAGGCCGAACTCGGGCACGGTCGTCTTGCCGAGGGTGACGGTGCCGGCCCCGCGCAGGCGGAGCGCGAGCGGGTCGTCCTGCGCGGCCGGCGGCGCGTCGGCCAGCAGGGCGGAGCCGAATCGCGTGGGCATCCCGCGCACGTCGATCAGGTCCTTGTACGCCAGCGG
>NZ_JASDCZ010000020.1:0-26914 GCF_030407635.1 Micrococcus sp. APC 4021 | reverse complement strand
CTACGATGGGCGCATGCGCATCGTTGCCCTCGTCTCCGGTTCCGGCACCAACCTGCAGGCCGTCCTCGACGCCGTCGCCTCCGGCGCCCTGGACGTGGAGATCGCCGCGGTGGGCGCCGACGTCGCCGACGCCGGCGGCCTGGAGCGCGCCCGCGCCCACGGGATCGAGACGTTCGTGGTGTCCCCGAAGGACCACGCGGACCGGCGCGCGTGGGACGAGGCGCTTGCGGACGCCGTCGCCGCCTACGCGCCGGACTGGGTCGTGTGCTCCGGGTTCATGCGGATCCTGGGCGCCCCGCTGCTCGAGCGGTTCGACGGCCGCATCCTCAACACCCACCCGGCCCTGCTGCCCTCCTTCCCGGGGGCCCACGGCGTCCGGGACGCGCTGGCGCACGGGGTGAAGGTCACCGGCTGCACCGTGCACGTGGTGGACGCGGGCGTGGACACCGGCCCGATCCTCGCCCAGGCCGCGGTGCCCGTGCTGGACACGGACACCGAGGCCGAGCTGCACGAGCGCATCAAGGTCCAGGAGCGGGCCCTGCTGCTGCGCGTGCTCGGCGAGCTCAGTCGGCGCTGACCTCGAGGGCGCGGCCGCGGGTCTCCGGGGCCAGCGCCAGCATCGCCGCGCAGGCCAGGACCACGAGCCCGCCGGTGACGGCGAACGCCCCCGGCAGCCCGAGGGCGGGGACCAGCGTGCCCACGAAGAGCAGCGGACCCAGGCCCGCGCCCACCCGCGAGGCCGCCGACGCCCAGCCGAAGCCGGAGGCGCGCAGCGTCGTCGGGTACAGCTCGGAGACGTACGTGTAGAGCACCGGGATCGCGACCTGCACCACGAAGCCGAACGCCAGCACGAGCGGCAGCACCGCGGCGGGCACGTCCAGCACGCTCGCCAGCCAGACGGTCAGGGCGCTCGCGACGACGGCGCTGACGGCCAGCAGCCAGCGGCGGCCGGTGACCTCGATCAGCACGGTGGCCACGACCACGCCGAGCAAGCCGGCCGCGGCCATGCCGGAGGTCATGATGAAGGCGCGGCCCTCCGCGTAGCCGGCGTCGATGAGGAACGTCGGCAGCCACTGCAACGCGATGTAGTAGACGAGCATGATGGCCACGAACAGGGCCCAGGCGATCGCGGTGATGCGCGGGGAGAACCGCCAGACCGCGGCGAGCTGCGCGCCGACGCCGCCGGAGCGGGCCGGCTCGGCCGGGGGCATCGTGTAGGGCCGGCGGGGCGCGCCGGTGGCCGCCACCATGCGGTCGATGACGGCGCGGGCCTGTGCCTCGCGGCCCCGGCTCATCAGGAACAGCGGGGACTCGGGGATGCCCAGGCGCACGACGAACACGAGCAGGGCCGGCAGGACCATGGCCAGCAGGGGCAGGCGCCAGTCGCCCCACGTGCCCACGAGCCAGGCGGAGACGAGGCCGCACAGCGCGGCGCCGACGGGCCACCAGCCGTCCATCGCGGCCAGGACGCGGCCACGCAGCCGGCGCGGGGTGAACTCGCCCACGAGCGCGTAGTCCACGGGGATCGTGCCGCCCAGGCCCATGCCGGCCACGAAGCGGAACAGCGCGAACCACAGCAGGGAGTCGGTCAGCGCGCCCGCGATCGTGAACACGGAGAAGATCGCGAGCGTCCACGCGAACGCCGCCTTGCGGCCGATGCGGTCCGCGATGGTGCCCCACAGGAACGCGCCCACGGCCATGCCGATGAGGTTGGCGGTGCCGATCCACGCGGCGTCGGCCTTGTCCAGGGCCCACTCCTCGCGCAGCAGCGGGATCATCACGCCGTTGAGCGTGACGTCCCACGCGTCGAACATGAAGCCCAGGCCGCCGATCAGGAAGATGCGGCCCTGGACGGACCAGCGCCACGGCAGCTCCTGGACGACCGCCTCACCGGTGGGCAGGGCGGCGTCGGGGGCGACGACGTCGGGCGCGGGCCCGGGGTGCGCGCCGTCGGCGCTGGGGCGGGGCGGGGTGGCGGAGGACATGGTCGGCTCCCGTTCGTCGGGTGGAGTGGGGGGCGGTCCGTCACGCGGACGCCTGGGCCATTATGCGGCCCGGCCTATGCTGGAGGACACCCGGACCCCCTCGAAGGAGCGCCCCCTCGTGACCTCTGCCCAGCCCACCACCACCGTCCTGGACACGGTGCCCCTGAAGCGGGCCCTGATCTCCGTGTACGACAAGACCGGCCTCGAGGGGCTCGCCACCGGGCTCCACGCCGCGGGCGTGCAGATCGTCTCGACCGGCTCCACCGCCCAGCGCATCGCCGCCGCCGGCGTCCCCGTCACCGAGGTCGCCGAGGTCACCGGGTTCCAGGAGTGCCTGGACGGCCGCGTGAAGACGCTGCACCCGCGCGTGCACGCGGGCATTCTGGCCGACCGTCGTCGCGAGGACCACGTGACCCAGCTGCGCGAGCTCGAGGTGGAGCCGTTCGACCTCGTCGTCGTGAACCTCTACCCGTTCGTGGACACCGTGAACTCGGGCGCCGCGGAGGACGCCGTCGTCGAGCAGATCGACATCGGCGGGCCGTCCATGGTGCGCGCGGCCGCGAAGAACCACGCGTCCGTGGCGATCGTCGTGGACCCGGCCCGCTACGGCGAGGTCGTCCAGGCCGCCCAGTCCGGCGGCTTCGACCTGCGCGCCCGCCGGCGCCTGGCCGCCCTGGCCTTCGCCCACACCGCGGCGTACGACAACGCCGTGGCCGCCTGGACCGCCGCCCACTTCGGCGAGGACACGCACGCCGACGAGATCCCCGTGTTCCCGCCCTACGCCGGCTTCTCCCTCGAGCGCGCGCAGATCCTGCGCTACGGCGAGAACCCGCACCAGCCCGCGGCGCTGTACCTGGACTCCTCGGCGGCCCCCGGCATCGCGCAGGCCGAGCTGCTGCACGGCAAGCCGATGAGCTACAACAACTACGTGGACGCCGACGCCGCGGCGCGCGCCGCCTTCGACCACCCGGTCCCGGCCGTGGCGATCGTCAAGCACGCCAACCCGTGCGGCGTGGCCGTCACGGACGCGGGCACGGACATCGCGCAGGCGCACGCCAAGGCCCACGCGTGCGACCCGGTCTCCGCGTTCGGCGGCGTGATCGCGGCCAACCGCCCCGTCACCGCCGCCATGGCCGCCCAGGTGAAGGACGTGTTCACGGAGGTCGTCGTGGCCCCGGCGTTCGAGCCCGAGGCCCTGGAGATCCTCTCGGCCAAGAAGAACCTGCGCCTGCTGAGCCTGCCCGAGGGCTTCCTGCGGGACGCGGTGGAGGCCAAGCAGGTCTCCGGCGGCATGCTGCTGCAGATCGCGGACGCGGTGGACGCGGACGGCGACGACCCGGCCACCTGGACCCTCGCCGCCGGCCCGGCCGCCGACGACGCCGTCCTGGCCGACCTGGCCTTCGCGTGGCGCGCCGTGCGCGCGGCCAAGTCCAACGCCGTGCTGCTGGCCCACGACGGCGCCACGGTGGGCGTGGGCATGGGCCAGGTCAACCGCCTCGACTCCTGCCGCCTGGCCGTCGAGCGCGCCAACACCCTGGGCGCCGCGCAGACCGGCGGGCAGGACGTGAGCAGCGCCGGCGGCGCGGAGAACGTCTCCGGGGAGGGCGCCCCCGAGCGTGCCCGCGGGTCCGTGGCCGCCTCGGACGCGTTCTTCCCGTTCGCGGACGGGCTGCAGATCCTCATCGACGCCGGCGTGAAGGCCGTCGTCCAGCCGGGCGGCTCCGTCCGGGACGAGGAGGTCGTGGCCGCGGCCGAGGCCGCCGGCGTGACCCTGTACCTGACCGGGGCGCGCCACTTCTTCCACGGCTGAGCGCGGCGCGCCGCTGCCGGACGGGGGCCCGGACCGGGCCCCCGCGACCCCCAGGAGGTGACGAGGCGATGACCCGCCGCGAGGTTGAGAGCGTCGAGGACCGCATCCGCGAGCACCTGCGCAGGGACGACCTCGACAGCGCGGTCGAGCTGCTGCGCGCGCTGTCCCCGGGCGACGCGCTCGAACTGCTCGACCGCTCCGAGCCGCGCATGGTCCCCGTGCTGTTCCGGCTCCTGGACAAGTCGACGGCGGTCCACGTCTTCGCGGCGATGGAGACGGGCCAGCAGTCCGACCTGGTGCGCAAGCTCCAGGACGGTCAGGTCCAGGACCTCTTCGCCGAGCTGCGGGTCTCGGGCCAGGCCCGGCTCCTCGACGAGATGCCGGCCACCGTGGCCCGGAAGATGCTCGCCGGGCTCGACGCCGAGGCGCGCGGCGAGGTCGGTCGGCTCCTGGGCTACCCGGCGGACTCGGTGGGCCGCCGGCTGCGCATGGCGCCGGTGCGTCTGCGCGAGGACTGGACCGTGGCCGTGGCCCTGGAGAACCTCCGGGACCACGGCGGCCGAGAGCAGGCCGCCATCGTCTCCGTGCCGGTGGTGAGCCCGCAGGCGCGCCTGACCGGCGTCGTGGACGTCTCCGTCCTGGTCACGCAGCCGCTCGACGCGCGGGTCTCGGAGATCATGCGGGAACCGGTGTCCGCGGTCGCCACCGAGGACGCCGAGGAGGTGGCCCGGCTCTGTGCGGACCGCCGCCTGTGGACGATCCCCGTGACGGACTCGGAGGGGCGCCTGATCGGCGTGTTCACCGTGGCCGACGCCCTCGAGGTCCTCGACGAGGAGTCGACGGAGGACGCGGCGCGCGCCGGTGGTGTGGAGCCCCTCGGCCGGCCCTATCTGGCGACCTCCGTGCTGGCGCTGATGCGCTCGCGCATCACGTGGCTGCTGGTGCTCGCGGTCGGCGCCACCCTCACCGTGCAGGTGCTCGGCGTCTTCGAGGACACGCTCGAGGAGATGGTCGTCCTCTCGCTGTTCATCCCGCTGATCATCGGCACCGGCGGCAACACGGGCAACCAGGCGGCCACCACGGTCACCCGGGCGCTCGCCCTCGACGACGTCCGGCCCCGCGACGCGCCGCGCGTGATGTTCCGCGAGCTGCGCGTCGGCATGGCCCTGGGCGGGTGCATCGGCCTGCTGGGCCTCGTGATCGCCGGGCTCGTGTTCTCGTGGCCCGTCGGTCTCGTGATCGGGGCGACGCTGTTCACCGTGTGCGCCTTCGCCGCCACCGTCGGCGGCCTCATGCCGTTGGCGGCGCGCACGATCGGCGCCGACCCCGCCGTGTTCTCGAACCCGTTCATCTCGACGCTCGTGGACGCCCTCGGCCTGGTCGTCTACTTCTTCATCGCCCAGGCCGTGCTCGGCATCTGAGCCGGCCACGATCCACACCGCCGTGCCTCCAGGGGCCGCGTGGGGCACGTTCTTCGGGTTCCTGGGGGTCGCCTTCGCCGCGGTCACCGCCCTCGGCGCCGGGCAGTCGTTCACCGAGGGGGAGCGGCGACGCCGGCGGGAGGCCGAGCAGGTGCGGCACGCGGCCTGCCTCGGCGAGGCGTTCCGGGGCGGGCCCGCCGGACCGGCCGCGCCGCCGTCGTCAGGGGGGCGCCCCCGACGACGGCGGCGCCCCCCTGGTACCCGGGCGACCCCGCCCGGCCCGGCGAGGGCGCCGGCGACGGCCGGGGGCGCTGACGCCGAGCCACACACGGTGTGGCGCGTCCGAGACGCCGGGTAGATTGGCGGCGAGTCACCCGTTCCCTGCCGACGAGGGCCGCGTCTCGAGTGCGGCCAGAAGGAGAGATCATCCGCATGTCGAAGATCATCTACACGCTCACGGACGAGGCGCCCATGCTGGCCACCGCGTCGCTGCTGCCGATCGTGCGCGCCTACGCGGGCACCGCCGGCGTGGAGCTGGAGACCCGTGACATCTCGCTGGCCGGCCGCATCCTCGCCGCGTTCAAGGACGTCCTGCCCGAGGAGCAGCGCACCGCGGACGCCCTCGCCGAGCTCGGCGAGCTCGTGAAGACCCCCGAGGCCAACGTCATCAAGCTGCCGAACATCTCCGCGTCCGTGCCGCAGCTGCGCGCCGCGATCAAGGAGCTGCAGGCGCACGGCTACGCGCTGCCGGAGTACCCGGACGAGCCGAAGACGGACGCGGAGAAGGACGCGAAGGCGCGCTACGACTCGGTCAAGGGCTCCGCCGTGAATCCGGTGCTGCGCGAGGGCAACTCGGACCGCCGCGCCCCGAAGGCCGTGAAGGCGTACGCCAAGCGCTTCCCCCACTCGATGGGCGAGTGGACCCCGGACTCCAAGACCGCCGTCGCCACCATGGGCGCGGACGACTTCCGCGCCAATGAGCAGTCCGTGACCCTGCCGTCCGCCGACGTGCTGACGATCGAGTTCACCGGCGAGGACGGCAAGACCACCGTGCTCAAGGAGGGCCTGAAGGTCCTCAAGGGCGAGGTCGTGGACGGCACGTTCATGTCCGCCAAGGCCCTGGACGCGTTCCTCGCCGAGCAGGTCAAGCGCGCCAAGGAGGAGGGCATCCTCTTCTCCGCGCACCTGAAGGCCACCATGATGAAGGTCTCCGACCCGGTGATCTTCGGCCACGTCGTGAAGGCCTACTTCTCCGAGCTGTTCGAGAAGTACGGCGAGCAGCTGGCCGCCGCCGGCCTGTCCGCGAACAACGGCCTCGCCGCGATCGAGGGCGGCCTGGACAAGCTCGACGCCGAGACCGCCGAGGGTGTGCGCGCCGCCATCGCCGCCGCCTACGAGAACGGCCCGGACGTGGCCATGGTGAACTCCGCCAAGGGCATCACCAACCTCCACGTGCCCTCCGACGTGATCGTGGACGCCTCCATGCCCGCCATGATCCGCAACTCCGGCCGCATGTGGAACAAGCACGACCAGACCCAGGACACCCTGGCCGTCATCCCGGACTCCTCCTACGCCGGCGTCTTCCAGGCCGTGATCGACGACTGCAAGGCCAACGGCGCCTACGACCCCTCCACCATGGGCACCGTCCCGAACGTGGGCCTCATGGCGCAGAAGGCCGAGGAGTACGGCTCGCACGACAAGACGTTCATCATGGACGCCGCGGGCACCGTGGCCGTGAAGAACTCCGCCGGGGAGACCCTGCTCTCCCACGACGTCGAGGCCGGCGACATCTGGCGCGCCTGCCAGACCAAGGACGTCCCGGTGCGCGACTGGGTGAAGCTGGCCGTGACCCGCGCCCGCGCGTCCCAGACCCCGGCCGTGTTCTGGCTGGACGAGACCCGCGCCCACGACCGCGAGCTCATCAAGAAGGTCGAGGAGTACCTCAAGGAGCACGACACCGAGGGCCTGGATCTGCGCATCCTCTCCCCGGTGGAGGCCACCAAGCTCTCGGTGGAGCGCATCCGCCGCGGCGAGGACACCATCTCCGTGACCGGCAACGTGCTGCGTGACTACAACACGGACCTGTTCCCGATCCTCGAGCTGGGCACGTCCGCGAAGATGCTGTCGATCGTCCCGCTGCTCAACGGCGGCGGCCTGTTCGAGACCGGCGCGGGCGGCTCCGCCCCGAAGCACGTGCAGCAGCTGCTGGAGGAGAACCACCTTCGCTGGGACTCCCTCGGCGAGTTCCTCGCGCTGGCCGTGTCCTTCGAGCACGAGGCGGTCGCGAACGAGAACCACCGCGCGCAGGTCCTGGCGGACACCCTGGACGCCGCCACCGGCACCCTGCTGATCGAGGGCAAGTCCCCGAAGCGCAAGGTCGGCGAGCTGGACAACCGCGGCAGCCACTTCTACCTGGCGCTGTACTGGGCCCGCGAGCTGGCGAAGCAGACCGAGGACGCCGAGCTGGCGGCCGCGGCGAAGCCGATCGCCGAGGAGCTGGGGGCCCAGGAGGAGACCATCCTGGCCGAGCTCAACGGCGTGCAGGGTTCCCCGGTGGACCTGGGCGGCTACTACGCGCCGGATATGGAGAAGGTCACCTCGGTGATGCGTCCGTCCGCGACGCTCAACGCGATCGTGGACAAGATCTCCGTCTGAGCGCCTGAGCGTCGGGGGCCGGGTCGCGTGCGTGGAGCGCGCGGCCCGGCCCCTTCTCGTTCCCCGGCGCCCGACGCCGACCCCCGGCCACCCGGCCACCCGAGACGGCTCCCCGCCCGCAACGCGGGTTGAGTTGTCACGGGTGTGCGTGCCCCGGACCCGTGACAACTCAACCGACGTTGCCGTGGCGAGGGGGTGGTCAGCCCGCGTGGGCCGCCTCGTGGGCCAGCAGGGCCTGCTTCGCGGCGGTGCCGTAGAGGTAGTGGCCGGCCGCGCCGTCGGCGCGCACCACGCGGTGGCAGGGCACGACGACGGCCACCAGGTTGGCGGCGCACGCCCCGCCGGCGGCGCGCACGGCCCGCGGGGCCCCGCACCGCTCGGCCAGGCCGCCGTAGGTGGCGGGGGAGCCGGGGGCGATGCCGCGCAGCTCCCGCCACGCCCGCTGCCGGAACGCGGTGCCCGGCTGGGTGACGTCGAGGGCGTCGAGCGCGGCCACGTCCCCCGCGGCGTAGGCGGCCAGGGCGTCGGCGACGGGCTGGGACACGCCCGGGCGCGGCTCCACGGGGCGCGGGTTCATCTCGCGGTCGGCGGTCTCCGGGTCCAGGGCCACGAGCCGGTCCATGAGCGTCTCGAGGAGGCGCCCGATCGCGGCGGCGGGGGGCTCCGAGTCCTCCGGCACGGCCACGCCGGAGGCGCGCACCGTCTGGTCCTCGGGGGAGAAGACGGCCACGAGGGTGAGCTCGGTGGCGGGCAGGGCGGCGGCGGTCCAGCGCAGCTCGGGAAGCAGGTCCATCCCCTCATTGTCCTGCACGGCCCGGCCCGGACAGGTGTTCGCGCGTCCCCTCCCTGTGTCAGGCTGGCGTCCATGACCGAGATCCGCGTCTTCGAGCATCGCACCCTCCTGCGCCACCCGCGTGAGGTGGTCTTCCGCTGGCTGGAGAACCCCGGCGCGCTGGAGCGGCTCACCCCGCCCTTCGCGGGCGAGGTGGTCCAGGGACCCACGGACGGCCTCCGCGTGGGCTCCGAGTCGCGGCTGCGCATCCAGGCCCCCGGGGCGGCCGGCCTGTTCGCCGGCGCGGCCCACGGGATGCTCACCGGCCTGCTGCCGGACGCCGTCGCCTCCCGCCTGCCCGGCGGGGCCGCGCCCGCGGTGCCGTGGCGGGCCCGCCACACGGCCTACGAGGAGGGCCGCATGTTCCGGGACGAGATGGTCTCCGGCCCTCTCGCCTCCTGGCGGCACACGCACCTGCTCGATGACGCCGCGCCCGGTGAGGCGGACACGGCGGACGGCCGGCGGGGCACGGTCGTGACGGACCACATCGAGTACGCCCTGCCGGGGGAGTCCCTGGTGTCCCGCGTGCCCGGTCTGGGCGCCGCGGCCTCGCGCCGCACCCACGAGGCCTTCGAGGCGGAGCTGGGCCGCCAGTTCGCCTATCGGGCCCGCGTGATGGCCGATGACCTGGACTTCCACGCCGCCCATCCCGGCCCCCTCGTCGGCGGGCCGGCTCGCACGGTCGCCGTGACGGGGTCCGGCGGACTGATCGGCCGGCAGCTCTGTGCCCTGCTCACCACCGGCGGCCACCGCGTCATCCGGCTCGTGCGGAGCCCGAAGAAGGCCGGCGCGCTGGACGCGGCGCTGTGGGACCCCGGCCGGGAGACCGTGGACGAGGACGCCCTGGCCGAGGCCGACGTCGTCGTGAACCTGGCGGGCGAGCCCATCGCCGGCCGGTTCTCGGACGCGCACAAGGAGGCCGTGCACGACTCGCGCGTGCGCGGCACGCGCACCCTCGTGGACGCGCTCGACCGGATCGCCGATCGGGAGGGGGACGACGCGCGGGCGCGGGCGCTCGTGAACGGCTCGGCGATCGGGTACTACGGGGCGGACGCGGGCACGGGCCCGTTCGGCAGCGGCCTCGTCGAGGATCTGGAGCCCGGGGACGACTTCCTCGCCGAGGTCGTCGCGGACTGGGAGGCGGAGGCCCGGCGCGCCGAGGGGGCCGGGATCCGGGTCGCGATGCTGCGGACCGGCGTGGTCCTGAGCCCGGCCGGGGGCATGCTGCAGCAGGTGCTGCCGCTGTTCCTCGCGGGTCTCGGCGGTCCGGTCGCGACCTCGGGTGGGGAGAGCCACGACGGCAGCCCGTGGCTGAGCTGGATCGGCGCGGATGACATCGCGGGGGCCTTCGCCCACGCGGTGCTCGACGACGGCGTCACCGGCCCGGTCAACGCGGTGGCGCCCGAGCCGGTCACGGCCCGGGAGTTCGCCACCGTGCTCGGGCGGGTGCTGCGCCGGCCCGCGGTCATCCCGGTGCCCGAGGCCGGGCCGCGCCTGCTGCTGGGCGAGGAGGGCCGGGTGGAGACCGTCGCGGCCGACCAGAAGGTCCTGGCGGACCGGCTGGTCTCCTCCGGCTACGAGATGCGCGACCCCGAACTGGAGGGCGCGTTGCGCCACGTCCTCGGGCGGTGACGGGGGTGGGGGCAGCGTCCCACGGGGACGCTGCCCCCACGGGTCGTCAGTCCTGCAGCGCGCCGGTCTCCCGGATGAGCTGGCCCAGCGCGGTGAACGCGTCGCGGGCCAGCGCCTCCCACAGGGCCAGGGCCAGCTGGGGGAAGCCCTCCTGGAGCGCGACCATCACCTGGGCGGTGAGGACTCGCGCCGTGACCGGCCCGCGCGCGCGGACGGTGGAGGGCTGGCGGCCGGGCTGGCCCAGGGCCATCTCGCCGAACGTCATCCCCGGGGTGAGCAGGGTGCGGCGCACGCGGCGGCTGCCCGTGCCCTGACCCGAGAGCTCCACGGTGCCGGAGACGATCACGTAGATGCCGCCGAACGGCTGGCCGGCGCGGCGGATGATCTGGCCGTCCGAGTAGACCCGCTCGTCCATCATGGACTCGAGCAGACGCGCGTCGTCCGCGGAGAGGTGCTGCAGCAGGGGTGCTACGGCCGCCTCCTGGGCGTCCCGCGGCAGCAGGTGGGGGGCGTGCCGGGAGAGCAGCCGCTGCTCGGCCCACTGGGCGGCCCGCGAGCGGGAGTCGAAGAACACGAACTGCGCGCCCTCGGCGGCGGGGTCCACCCCCTCGGCCTCATCCTGCAGCGGCTCGGGCAGGTCCACCTCCACGGACTCCTCGACGGCCGACATCAGCTCCTTCATCTCCGCGGCGTCCCGGTCCACGACGACGACGTCGAGCCCGTTGCCCAGCGCGCAGGCGAACCACTGGGCCACCAGCAGCCGGGCCGGACGGGAGATGGAGCTGACCGAGCGCATGTCCACCACGAGCGTCTCGAGGACCTCCGGCAGACCGCGGCTGACGCGGGCGATCGCGTCCACCTGGCTGAAGCCGAGGTGACCGCCCAGCTCCATCACGTGCACGGTGTCCGCGAACCGCCCGAGCGCCTCGAGGACGACGGCGCTGCGCACCGTGCCCGAGGGGGCCTGGTCGATCCGGTAGTGGGTGCGCAGAGCCGCGCGCGGGGAACCGGTGACCACCGACGGGTGCAGCTCGAAGTCCTCGACGATGGTCCGCAGGGCGGCCATCGCCGCGGCGCCGAGCCCGTTCTCGTCCGTCGTGTCCGACTGCAGCGCCAGACCGAGGTGGCCCGGCACCACCACGAGCACCGTGCCGCCCCGCGTGGACGCCCAGCCGGGCTGGCCGACGTCGTACGCCCACCGGGAGTCCCGGGTGTCCATGCCGCAGGAGTCCATCACGGAGAGCACACCGCGGACCGTCTCCTCGCTCAGCACACGGTCCCCGGTGACGGGGTGGACGCCACCGTGCGCGAGGGTGCCGGCGAGCAGGGCGAGGTCCTCCACGGTCACGGCGGCGGCACGCACCGTGGCGATGTCCTCGAGCAGCGTCTCGGGGTCGGCGTCCAGGGTGTCGAGGGACTTCATCAGCCAGGCAGCGGACCGGGTGTGGTGCTGGGCGCGGTTCTCGGCGCGCGCGGCCGACTCCGTGACGGTGACCTCGCGGTCGAACAGTGCGGAGAGCAGCTGCATCATGCGCGCGGTGCGGTCGCGGCCACCGCGGCCCTTCACGAGGGAGGCGGTGGCCACCGCGCCCGCGTTCTGCAGCGGGTTGTGCGGCAGGCCCGTGACGGCGTCCACCTCGACCCGGTGGTCCAGGTCGCGCACGGGGGCGGCTCCCACGCGCTCGCCCACCCGCACCGCGCCGAGGTCCTCGAGGGCCTGCGCGTGGAACAGGGGAGAGGCGAGCGTGGCGAGCGGCACGGGCGTCATGGATCCGGAGACGTAGCGGTGACCGTCCACCATGAGCATCGCGACGCCCACCCCGTCCGGGACCTCCCCCTCGCCCGCGTGGGCCGAGGTGAGGCGATCGAGGTGCTCCTGGACGGGTGTGGTCATGGGTCACAGCCTAGTCAGTGGGACAGCCCCGGGACAGCGTGGCGGAGGCGGTGTGGAGCACCATGTCGCATACGAAGAGCGGGGTTCACCCTCGGTCACGTATGTTGAGTCGTGGTGCCCGCGGGCGGCACCGTCCACTCGCCATAAAACTCATGGAAAGCAGGGTCGATGATCCTTCTAGAGCACGCCGAAGGGCCGGGAGAATCCCTGCCCGACGTCTCCGATCTCGCGCACCACGTTCCAGTGGCTCCTGGCGAGCTCCTCAGCGTCGCGATCCAGCACGTCAATGACGCAGATGCGCGAGGGGCGGCGCTGGTACAGCTGAGGTTCGAAGACGCAGCAGGAGAACGGGTGGAGGTCGAGGGGTGGACCCACGTCTCGCCGAGCCTGGGAGAGTACCGGTACCTCTCCGGCGGTGAAGGCCAGCGCGTCACCGCCTTCGATGTCACGGTGCCGGACTCGGCGGCCCATCTTGTGCTGCAGGGCCACGCGTGGAAACCGGAGTTCCCCGTACGCGTGAACGGCGCCCCGATGGTCCTGCGCCACGTCCATCCGCTGGACACGCCAGTGGCCCCGTTCAGCCCGGACACGCGCGTCCGGGTATGGGACTTCGTCCAGCACGTGCCGGTGAGCCCGGGCACCGCCTCCATAGAAGGGGTCGTCCATGCGAGCCTGCCGACCGAGAAGAGCACGGCGCTCCTCACCGTCGGCTTCCTGGATGAAGCAGGACGTCCCCTTCCCGGACCGTCGGACCTCCCCCAGAATCCGACGTTCGGACCTTTCGTCCAGCTGCGGGGGGCCGCAGAAGGCCCCCTTGAGACGCAGTTCCAGATTGCGGTCCCGTCGCAGGCTCGATGGGTCCGCATCCAGGGCCGACGCGGGTGGGGAAACTCTGACGTCATGATGCAGGCCGAGGTCGACGTGACGGAGGTCCGCTCCTCGGCTGCCGAGATCGACGCCTTCCTCGCGGAGATCCCGGAGGGCGACACCCTGCTCGTCATCGACACCACCGCACCTCCGCTCGGACACGAGACGCTGTCCCTGCGGCCCAACAACCTGGCACGCGCTTTCGAGAGGGCCGGGGTGTGGGTCGTGTTCCTGCCGTTCTCGTCACTCCAGGAGTTCCCGGCGCGGGTGTCCGATCGGATCCTCCAGGTCGCCCGCAAGGACTTCGGCCGGCTGGTGCGCGGCTTGACTACCCGACGGCGGTCCATGGGCGACACCTACATCTGCAGCTCCTTTCCGTCGATTGGGGCCGTCGCCCTCGGCACCCAGCTGAAGACCCTTGGCTGGCAGGTCGTCTACGAGTGCCGTGACGACATGGAGGAGTTCAATCGCGTGGGCTACTCCAAGTGGTATTCGCCCGCATTGGAGCGGCAGATGCTGATCGTGGCCGACAAGGTCGTCAGCGTCAGTACCGCGCTCGACGCCAAGCTCGTGTCGATGTGGCCGGCCCTGCGCGACCACGCGGTCATTCCGAACGCGGTCAACCGTCACGTCATCGACCAGTCGGAGGGCCTGAGGACTGAGGAGAGCTTCGACCGACGTGAACACCTGCGGGTGGCCGGGTACGTCGGGCACCTGACGCCCTCCTGGTTCGATTGGCCGCTGATCGCTGAAGCAGCCCGGCGTATGCCGGAGACCGTCTTCGAGATCATCGGTCACGGTGCGCCCCAGGGCATGTCACTGCCTTCCAATGTCCACCTTCTGGGCCCCCGCTCCCACGAGCAGCTGGCGGACATCGTCACCGGCTGGAAGGCCGGACTCATCCCGTTCCTGGACATCCCGCTCACCCGATCGGTCGACCCGAACAAGATCTACGAGTACTTCGCATGGGGTCTGCGTTGTGTCACCGCGCCCATGGGGAGTGTGGAGACGTATCCGTCGACCTGGGTCCATCGGGGAGTGGACGAGTTCGTGGAGAAACTCGACGAGGCACTGAGCACGCCATGGGCACCTGGCGAAAGGGAGGCCATGGAGTCCTTCGTCCAGTCGAGCGACTGGGATGACCGGGCCGAACGCCTGCTGTCCTACTACGGGATCACGACGGAGGGACGCGACTGATGCGCAAGCTGATCTTCTACCCCAATCTGTCCAAGGGCGGCGTCTCCGCCGTCATCCGGGGCCGGGCCCAGGCTGAGCCTGACGTCCAGTTCGACGCGGTGTTCCTTCACGACCGAGGGGGCTCGGACGCATTCTCCGACATGGCCAACGTCCACGTGCGCCTGATCCAGGAGAGCAGGTCGGGGCCCTATCTGACGCACCTGGCCCACCAGTTCGACTACGAGTCCGTGTCTGTCCTCAGCCACCCGGCCACGGCCAACGTGTTGTCGGCATTGGACCATGTCGCCGTGACGTATGAATTCCATTCGTCCAGCATCCCCGTCATCGAGAAGGAACTCGGAGCGCTGGAACTGGACCGGCTGGCCGCCGTCGTCGTGCCCTCCCAGATCATGGCGCGGGAGATTCAGCCGCTGCTTCCGCGTCGTCTCCGCTTCCGCCTGGCGGTGGAGCCCAACCTCGTGGATGTCGAGACTTTCGGAGAGCAGGGGTCAGCGCAGTTCATCGCCGACTCCGGATTCGGCGATGGGCCGGGCACGATTCCGCTGCTGTGGGTCGGGCGGTTCGACCAGGGGAAGGCGTACGCGCACTTCCTGAGGGTCATAGCGGCTCTTCCCCAGGAGTACGTGGGGCATGTCGTGGTGAGCCTGGAGGACGACCCACATCGTGCGGAGCGCTTCTTCGCCGAGGCTGCGGGTCTGGGCGTCCTGGAGCGTGTGCGTCTCTACCTGAACCTCACGCCACAGGCGCTGGGGGAGTTCTACCGCTCGGTCAGGGACGCGGACGGCTGGTTGGTGTCCACGTCGCTCAAGGAGTCCTTCGGCTACGCCGTGGCGGAGGCGACGAACGCCGGGCTTCGTGTGGCTGCCTCGGACCTTCCGGTCTGGGACCTCTTCGCGGGCACCGGCCTGGTGCATCGTGTTCCCAGCGGGTCCATCGCGGACCTGGTGCGAGTCATCCGGGAGGGGGCCCCGGTTTCCGCGGGCGCCGCAACGGCCTGGTGAGGGCGTCAGGCGGCGCGCTTGGCGCGCCGTCTGGAGCGTCCCCGTCCTCCGCCTGGTCTGCGGGCCAAGCGGAGGGCCGGGGGCTATGGCCGTATTTCTTGGTCCCGCCCGATCAATTGCGCTTCGGCGCATCGATGAGAAGCGAGCCAGCGAGTCGCTTCTCTGCCGCGTCCCACATCTTTCCCAGCCGGGCGGCCTCTTCCGGAGCCATGACTTTCCGGTTCTTATAGAAGAAGGTGCCTGGGTAGAACGTGATCTCACCGAGCACCGGGCCAGCGGGGGTGTCGTAGAGATCCACGCGGCAGAACGCCGAAGGCACCGCTGTGCTCACGCGGCGAGCCACGGCCAAGAGTTCCTCGGCTCCCGCCGGGGGTTCTGCAGCGTCGACGATGGACTCCAGATGAGTGACTCCAGGGTGCACACCGAATCGGTCATGGACGTCCGTCATCGGTGAGAAGTCACCGTTGAAGTATGACGCTGCGGCGGGCCCCGCGATGTGGTCTTCCACCAGTACGAAACCGCACTCGCCCTGGAACATGTAGCACCGGACATCGGCCGGCGGAGTCACTCCACGACGGTCACTCAGCAGCTCCTCGACAAGGAACTCGCCGTCGTCGGGGCTCAGGTCGTACCTGCCCTCGATCTCACGCAGCGTCTCGATGAGCCCCGGAACTGTCACAGGCTCGTCTTTCACAAGATCCCACAGCTCGGCCCCGCGGCGTTCGAGCAGATGCACCCCGATGGACGTGGAGGCGAAGCCAGGCTTGACGATGCACCGCTCGGGGAAATCGAACCGCTCGAGATCGGACAGCGGCCCCTTGAAGAGCTGTTCAGGAGTCCTGATCCCGATCTGCGCAGCGAACTGACGGGTCGCGTTCTTCGCCCCCAGCCATCCAGGGACGCCAGCTTCCCGCCCCTCCAGGCGATTCTGAATCCTGTCGAAGTAATCCATGGCCTGTGGCCCGTCTGCACTCTGCGTCACATCGACAGTCAAGCACACGTGCCCGCGACTCCAGTCACGTGGCGGAGAAACAGCCGGGCGTTCTTCGCGACAATGGTCCCGATGCCCACCCCCGTCGATCCCGTCTCCGTCCCCGCCTGCCTCTCCGCCGCTCTGGGCCGCCTCAGCACTGGCCTGACCTTCGCCGCCGCCCTGCCCGACCTCGAGGCGGCGCTGGACGCGCGCGGGGCGGCCGTCGTCGAGGCGCCCCCGGGCACGGGCAAGACCACCGTGGTCCCGCCCGCGCTCGCGGTCCGGCTCGCGGACCACGGCGGTGGGCGCGTCCTGGTCACGCAGCCGCGGCGCGTCGCGGTGCGCGCGGCGTGGCGGCGGCTGCGCACGGCGGTGCTGGCCGCCGCGGCCGACGCGCAGCCCGGCGCCGACCCCGACGCGCAGGCTCGGCTCGGGGACGCCGCCGTCGGGTACGCCGTGCGCGGCGACGCGGCGGGCGGCGGGGCCTCGGCCGTCGAGTTCGTGACCCCGGGCCTGCTGCTGCGCCGCCTCCTCGCCGACCCCGGGCTCGATGGCGTGGGCGCGGTGGTCCTGGACGAGGTCCACGAGCGGGACCTGGACACGGATGTGCTCTTCGCCCTCCTCGCCGACCTGCGGCAGCTGCGTCCCGAGCTGGCGCTCGTGGCCATGTCCGCCACCGTGGACGCGGCGGCCCTGGCCGCCCGCTGGGCCCGCGGCATGGGGGAGGACTCGCCCCTGCCCGTGGTCTCCACCCCGGCCGTGCTGCACCCGCTGCGCGAGGAGCACACCCCCTTCCGCGGCCACCGCCTCACGGCCGAGGGCCGCGTGGACCGGGCCTTCCTCGACCACGTCGCGGCCACGGCCGCACGCGCCCACGCCGAGGCGCTCGACGCCGACCCGACCGTGGACGCCCTCGTCTTCCTGCCCGGCGTGGCCGAGGTGGAGGCCGTCGCGGGGCGCGTCGCCGCGCTCGCCCCGGACACCGAGGTCCGCGTCCTGCACGGCCGCCAGGAACCCGCCGACCAGGACGCCGCGCTCGCCGGCCGCGCCGACCCGGCCGTGCCGCGCGTCGTCGTCGCGACGGCGGTCGCCGAGTCCTCGCTGACCGTGCCGGGGGTGCGCCTCGTCATCGACTCGGGCCTGGCCCGCGAGCCGCGCCGGGACCGGGGGCGCGGCATGGCCGGGCTCGTCACCGTCCAGGCCTCGCGGGCGGCCGCCGGCCAGCGCGCGGGCCGCGCCGCCCGCCTCGGCCCCGGCACCGTGGTCCGCTGCCACACCGCTGCAGCCCTGGGCACCGCGCCCGCAGCCCCGACGCCGGCCCTCGCCGTCGTCGACCTCGCGCCGGTGGCCCTGGCGTTCACGGCGTGGGGCGCCCCGGGCGGCCGCGGGCTGACCCTGCCCGAGGATCCGCCGGCCGACGCGATGGCCGCCGCCGAGCGCACGCTCGCCTCCCTCGACGCGGTGGACGCGGACGGGCGCATCACCCCGCACGGCGCCGTCCTGGCCGAGCTGCCCCTGGACCCGCCGCTCGGCCACGCCCT
The DNA here is from genome assembly GCF_030407635.1 of Micrococcus sp. APC 4021. Taxonomy (NCBI): domain Bacteria; kingdom Bacillati; phylum Actinomycetota; class Actinomycetes; order Micrococcales; family Micrococcaceae; genus Micrococcus; species Micrococcus sp. APC 4021. The sequence goes on along the minus strand of NZ_JASDCZ010000020.1, from coordinate 9,106 downwards.
CCTGCGCGCGGCACTGTGGACGGGGCCCCGCCCCGCGGCCGAGGCGACGGCGGCCCTCGCCCTGGACCTGCGCGCCCCCGGGGCCGACCTCGAGGCGCTGGTCGCGTCCGTGCGGGACGGCCGGCACCCGGAGGCAGGGCGCTGGCGTCGGGAGGCGGACCGACTGGAACGACTCGCCCGTCGGCACGCACACCACGCCCCGGGCGAGCCCGGGCCCGAGGCGACGGCGACCGCGCGGCGCCACCCCGCCGGCCTCGTGGCCGCCCTGGCCTTCCCCGCGTGGATCGCCCGACGCGCGGGGGAGGCGGGCGCGTACCTGCTCACCTCCGGCACCCGCGCGGCCCTGCCCCGCGACGCCGCCGGCGGCGGCCTGGCGGGGCAGGAGTGGCTGGCCGTGGCCGAGGTCGCCCGCGTGGCCGGGGACGCGGCCGGCATGGGTGCCGCGATCCGCGCGGCCGCGCCGATCGACCGGCCGCTCGCCGAGCTCGCCGGCGCGGGCCTGCGGCGCACCGAGGACACCGCCGACTGGCGCGGGGACCGGCTCACCGGCCGACGCGTGGACCGGCTGGGCGCGCTCGTGCTGGCGGAGACGCCGGCCCGCGTCGCCCCCGACGCCGCCGCGCAGGCCGTGCGCGCCGCACTCGCCGCCGACGGCCTCGCCCGGTTCGACCCGAGCGGTCGAGCCGAACGCCTGCGCCGCCGGGTGCACCTGCTCCACCGCGTCCTCGGCGCCCCGTGGCCGGACCTCTCGGACGCGGCGCTGCCCGGCCTGGACGCGCTGGTCGACGGGCTCGCGGCCGACCTGGCCGCGGGGCGGCCCCTCGCGCGCCTGGACGCCGAGGCGCTGCTGCGCGGTGCCCTGCCGTGGCCGGAGGCGGGGCGGCTGGACGAGCTCGCCCCCGAGCGTCTGCCCGTGCCGAGCGGGCGCGCCGTCGTCGTGGACTATCCGGCCGTCCACGAGGACACCCCGCCCGTGGTCGCCGCCAAGCTGCAGGAGTTCTTCGGGGCGCGTGTCACCCCCGCTGTCGCGGACGGTCGTGAGCCGGTGGTCCTGCACCTGCTCTCCCCGGCAGGTCGCCCGCTCGCCGTGACCGCCGACCTGCCCTCCTTCTGGGCCGGCCCCTACGCGCAGGTCCGCGCTGAGAACCGGGGGCGCTACCCCAAGCACCCGTGGCCCGAGGATCCCGCCGCCGCGGAGCCGACCGCCCGGACGAACCGCCGCGCCCGCTGAGAAAGGGGTCCGCGAAACGTGCAGGAATCGCTGTGATGCGTGATGATGGCCGTCACATCCGACTCGCATCGATTGAGGTTCCACTTGTGAGACACGACACGCGGGCACGTCAACGGCGCCGGGCCACGCTGGCCGGCGCCGTCGCCGCGGGCGCGCTGATCCTGGCCGGGTGTGCTCCGGCCGAGCAGACGCCCACCCTGACCTGGTACACCAACCCCGACGACGGCGGGCAGGCGAAGATCGCCGCCCAGTGCACCGACGCCGCGAACGGCCGGTACAGAGTCGAGACGTCCATGCTTCCGACGGACGCCGCCTCCCAGCGCGAGCAGCTGACCCGCCGCCTCGCCGCGGGCGACACGTCGATGGACATCATGTCCCTCGACCCGCCGTTCGTCCCCGAGCTCGCCGAGCCCGGCTTCCTGGCCCCCGTGCCGGAGGAGATGCAGGCGTACGCGAAGGACAACGCCCTGGAGGGCGCGCTCGCGGCCGCCAGCTGGAAGGACGAGCTCGTCACGGTCCCGTTCTGGGCCAACACGCAGCTGCTCTGGTACCGCAAGTCGGTCGCCGAGGCCGCGGGGCTGGACATGTCCCAGCCCGTCACGTGGGACCAGCTGATCGAGGCCGCCCGCAGCCAGGACAAGGACCTGGCCGTCCAGGGCGCCCGTGCGGAGTCCATGACCGTGTGGCTCAACGCGCTCATCGAGGGCGGCGGGGAGCAGATCGTCCCCAACGCCGAGGCGCCCACGGACGAGGTCACCACGAACCTCGACTCCGAGGCCGGCCGCACGGCCGCCCGGATCATCTCCACGATCGGCAAGGAGGGTCTCGGCAGCGCCGGCCTGCCGACGCAGGACGAGAACGCCTCCATGCTGCTCTTCCAGGGCAAGAACGGCTCGTTCATGGTCAACTGGCCGTTCGTCTGGCCGGCCACCCTCGGCTCCGTGGAGGAGGGCTCGCTGCCGGAGGACCTGCCCGAGGACATCGGCTGGGCCGTCTACCCCCGCACCGTCGAGGGCGAGGACGCCGCGCCGCCCGTGGGCGGCATCAACCTGGGGGTGGGCGCGAAGTCCGAGCACCAGGACCTCGCCTGGGACGCGATCTCCTGCATCACCACCACCGAGCACCAGAGCCAGTACTTCGTCGAGAACGGCAACCCGCCCGCCGACCCGGCGGCCTACGACGCCCCCGAGGTCGCCGAGAAGTACCCCATGGCGGACACCATCCGGGAGTCCCTCGAACTCGGCGCCCCGCGGCCGCAGACCCCGTACTACAACGAGGTCTCCACCGCGATCCAGCAGCGCTACGCGCCGCCGTCGGGCGTCTCCGAGTCCACCCCGGCCGAGACCGACGACTTCATCCAGGAAGTCCTGAGAGGGGAGCGTCTGCTGTGAGCCACGTCGACACCGCACCCGCCGCATCCACCCCGCGCGCCGCCGAGGGTCGTCGCCCCCGCCGGGTGAAGTCCCAGCGCGCGAAGTCCGAGGCGCGTCTCGGCTGGCTCCTGGCCGGCCCCGCGTTCTTCGTGATGCTGTTCGTGGTCCTGTACCCGATCCTGCAGGCCCTCTACGACTCGCTGTTCAAGTACCGGCTCACCGCGCCGGGCGACCGCGAGTTCGTGGGCCTGGGCAACTACGGCGTGATCCTCACGGACCCCGTGTTCTGGAAGGGCCTCGGGGTGACCCTGCTGATCACCGTGGTGACCGTGGTGGTCGAGCTCATCCTCGGCTTCCTGCTGGCCCTGGCCATGCACCACGCCATCAAGCAGACCCGCGGCCTGATCCGCACGATCATCCTGGTGCCGTACGGCATCATCACCGTGGTCTCCGCGTTCGCGTGGTTCTACATGTTCTCGATCGACTCGGGCTACATCAACGCCTGGTTCGAGTGGCTGCCGGGCGTCGACGCGGACCTGAACTGGTTCGCGCAGGGCAGCACCGCGCTGTTCGTGATCATGCTCTCCGAGATCTGGAAGACCACCCCGTTCATCTCCCTGCTCCTGCTGGCCGGCCTGGCCCAGGTGCCGGGCGACCTCACCGAGGCCGCCTCCGTCGACGGCGCCTCGTGGTGGCAGCGGATGAAGCTGGTCATCCTGCCGAACATGAAGGCCTCGATCATGGTGGCCGTCCTGTTCCGCGCGATGGACGCGTTCCGCATCTTCGACTCCATCTACATCATGACCAACGGCGCCTACGGCACCGAGGTCCTCTCGCTGCTGGCCTACCGCACGTCCATCGGCCGGCTCGAGATCGGCATGGGTTCGGCGGTCTCCGTGATCCTGTTCCTGTGCGTGGCCCTCATGGCGGTCATCGCCGTCAAGGGCTTCAAGGTGGACCTGGCCGACCGAGGAGGTTCCAAGTGAGCACCGCCGCATCCGCTCCCGCCCCCGAGGGCCGCGCGCCTGAGGGCCGCGCGCCCCACCGTCGCGGCACCGGAAAGGCCACCGCACTGTGGTGGATCCTCACCGTCGTGATCGGCGTGTGGTGCCTCTTCCCGCTGTTCTCGATCTTCGCGACCAGCTTCAAGACGCCCGCCGACCTCGCCAACGGCAAGCTGCTGCCCACCCAGTGGTCCACCGTGAACTACGAGGAGATCTTCGTGGGCGGCTCGCGCGAGCTGTTCCTCACGGCGCTGCGCAACTCGATCGGCATCACCGTGATCGCCACGATCATCGCCGTCATCCTGGCCACGCTGTGCGCCTACGCGATCGCCCGCCTGGACTTCCCGGGCAAGCGGATCGTGCTCACGGTGTCCCTGATGGTCTCGATGTTCCCCGTCATCTCCCTGGTGACGCCGCTGTTCAACATGTGGCGCACCCTCGGGCTGTACGACACGTGGCTCGGCCTGATCATCCCCTACCTGTCCCTGACCCTGCCGATCTCCATCTGGACCCTGGCCGCGTTCTTCCGCCAGATCCCGTGGGAGCTCGACCAGGCCGCGCAGGTGGACGGCGCCACCCCGCTCGAGGCGTTCCGCAAGGTGATCGTCCCGCTGGCCGCCCCCGGCGTCTTCACGACGGCGATCATCGCCTTCTTCATCGCCTGGAACGACTTCGTGTTCGGCATCTCCCTGACCTCCACCGAGACCGCGCGCACCGTGCCCGCCGCCCTGGCCTTCTTCACCGGCGCCTCGCAGTTCGAGTCGCCGACCGGGGCCATCTCGGCGGCCGCGATCATCGTGACCATCCCGATCGTGATCCTGGTGCTGGCGTTCCAGCGTCAGATCGTGGCCGGCCTGACCAACGGCGCGGTGAAGGGCTGAGGCCCGCACACGAGACCTCCCGAAAGGACCCCCCGATGGCCTCCATCACCCTGAACCACATCGACAAGACCTACGACGACGGCTTCCACGCCATCAAGGACGTGAACCTGGAGATCGAGGACGGCGAGTTCGTCATCCTCGTGGGCCCCTCCGGCTCCGGCAAGTCCACGCTGCTGCGCATGATCGTGGGCCTCGAGGACATCACCGACGGCGAGATGCTGATCGACGGCCGCCGCGTGAACGAGGCGGCCCCCAAGGACCGCAACCTCGCGATGGTGTTCCAGAACTACGCGCTGTACCCGCACCTGACGGTGTACGAGAACATCGCCTTCCCGCTGCGGCTGATCAAGGACAACAAGCCCTCCGAGGAGGAGATCGACCGCAAGGTGCGCGACGCCGCCCGCGTGCTCGAGCTCGAGGACCACCTCGAGCGCAAGCCCGGCAACCTCTCCGGCGGCCAGCGTCAGCGCGTGGCCATGGGCCGGGCGATCGTGCGCGAGGCGGACGCGTTCCTCTTCGACGAGCCGCTGTCCAACCTGGACGCCAAGCTGCGCGGGCAGATGCGCGCGGAGATCTCGCAGCTGCAGCGCCGCCTGGCCACCACCTCCATCTACGTGACGCACGACCAGACCGAGGCCATGACCCTGGGCGACCGGGTGGCCGTGCTCAAGAAGGGCGAGCTGCAGCAGGTGGCCAGCCCGCGCGAGCTCTACGAGCAGCCGCTCAACCTGTTCGTGGCCGGCTTCATCGGCTCGCCGTCGATGAACTTCCTGCCCGCCTCGCTGAAGCAGAAGGAGGGCGGCCACGTGCTGTCCTCGCCGATCGGTGACATCCCGGTGCCGCCCGAGAAGGCCCGCGCCGCCGAGGGGCGGGACATCGTGTTCCTCGGCCTGCGGCCGGAGTTCTTCGAGGACGCCGAGCTGGTGGAGGACAGCCGCCGCGACCGGGGCTCCACCTTCGACGCGACGCTCACGCACCTGGAGTGGCTGGGCCACGAGCAGTACGGCTACATCGAGTTCGAGCCGGACCCGGCCGTGGCCGAGATGCTCTCCGCGCTGGCCAAGGACCTGGATGCGGATGAGCTGCGCCCCGTCGTCGTGGCCACCCTCTCCGGCGAGTCCCGCGCCCGGCCGGGCACGCCGACCCGCCTGTGGGTGGACACCACGCGGGTGCACCTGTTCGACCCGACGACCGGTGAGAACCTCACCCGCGACCCGGAGGTCGGCGCCGAGCTGACCCGCCGGGCCGGCGAGGAGCGCCGCCGCCAGATCGAGATGGCGGCCGAGCGTGACGCCGCCGAGCACGAGGCGGACGCGCCGCGCCGCTGAGCCGGCGCCGCGGACGCCGGGGGCGGGTCAGTACCCGCCCTCGGCGTCCACCAGGCCCTCCAGCTCCGTCCCGGCCGCGCGGGCCCGCAGGTTCCGCTCGACCCGCGCGTGGAGCAGCGGGACGCACATCTCCGGGGTGTCCGCCGTGTGCGGCGTGATGAGGGCCCGTTCCTCGGTCCAGAGCGGGTGGCCCTCCGGGAGCGGCTCGGGGTCGGTGACGTCCGTGCCGTAGCCGTGCAGCCGACCCGCCGCGAGGGCCTGGACGACGGCGTCCGTGTCCACCAGCGCCCCGCGGGCGACGTTCACGAGCACGGCGTCCTCGTCCAGGAGGGCGACGCGGTCGGCGTCGACCATGCCGCGGGTCTCCTCGGTGGCCGCCGCGGCGATCATCACGACCTGCGCGCCGGGCAGGACCTCGTCGAGGGAGTCGGTCGTGACGGTGCGGTCCGCGCCGGGCACGTCGCCCGCGCGTCGGCGGACCGCGGTGACGCGCACGTCCCAGGTCTTGAGCAGGCGGATGTACTCCTGTGCGATCCCGCCGCCGCCCACGACCACGGCGTTCAGGCCGTTCAGGGTGCGGCCGGAGGAGGGGCCCCACGCGGTGGCGCGGACGCGCGCGGGCAGGTCCCGCAGCAGGGCCAGGGTGAGCAGCAGCGCGTGCTCGGCCACCGGCGGCGCGTACGTGCCCTTGGCGGACGTCCACACGATGTCCGGGCGGCTGCGCACGAGCGGGACGAACGGCTCGATCCCGGCGAACGGGAGCTGCACCCAGCTCACGTGGGGGTGGGCGGCCAGGGCCGCGGCGAGCGTGTCGACCGGGATCGGGCGGACCATCAGCAGGGCCGTGGCGGAGGGGTCGCCCTCGGCCACGGCGGTGCCGCCGACGTCGGCCACGGCCTGCTCGGCCAGCCGCCGGGCGTGGGCGTAGGGGGTGTCGGCGACGTCCTGCGCCGCGGGGAGGATGAGCAGGCGCTCGGGGACGTCGTCGGGTCGGGTGCGGGGGAGAGTGGAAGTGGTGGGCATGGTGCCCACCGTCCCACATCCTCCGGGCCCGGTTCAGCCGGCGACGGCGTCCCGGTGCGCGGCGGACAGCCGCAGGTAGGTGGCCGCGTTCTTCTTGAGGCCCTCCCGCTCCTCGTCCGTGAGGGGGCGGCGGACCTTCGCGGGGACGCCCGCCACGAGCGAGCCGGCCGGGACCTGCGTCCCCTCGAGCACCAGGGCGCCGGCGGCCACGAGCGAACCGGCGCCGATGACCGCGCCGTTCATCACCGTGGCGGACATGCCGATCAGGCAGTCGTCCTCCACGGTGGCCCCGTGCACCACGGCGGAGTGGCCCACGGAGACACCGGCGCCGAGGGTGCACGGGAAGCCCTCGTCCGCGTGCAGCACCACGTTGTCCTGCAGGTTGGTGCCCGCCCCGACGCGGATGGGGGCGGAGTCACCGCGGGCGGAGACGCCGTAGAAGGCCGAGGAACGCTCGGCCATCTCGACGTCGCCGGTGATCGCGGCGGTCGGGGCGAGGAAGACGGACTCGTGGATGCGCGGGGTGGCACCCGCGACGGTGATGATGTGGGCCATGCCACCAGCCTAGGCGGGCAGGACGACGGCGCCGCGTGGCGCCGTCGTCCCGGGCTCAGCTGAAGACGACGGTCCGCCGGCCGTCCGCGAGGACGCGGTGCTGGGCGTGCCAGCGCACGGCCTGCGCGAGCGTGGAGCCCTCGACGTCGCGGCCGCGGGCCACGAAGTCGGCGGCGGTCTGGGCGTGGGTCACCGGCTGCACGGACTGCGCGATGATCGGGCCCTCGTCCAGGTCGGCGGTCACGTAGTGGGCGGTGGCGCCGATGAGCTTCACGCCGCGTTCGTGCGCCTGGTGGTAGGGGCGGGCGCCCTTGAAGGAGGGCAGGAACGAGTGGTGGATGTTGATGGCCATCCCGGCCAGGTCCCGGCACAGCTCGTCCGAGAGGATCTGCATGTAGCGGGCCAGGACCACCAGCTCGATGTCGAACTGGGCGATCAGATCGCGCAGCCGGTCCTCCGCGGCCTCCTTGGAGTCCCGGCTCGAGGGGTCCTTCGAGACGGGCACGTGGATGAAGGGCACGCCGTAGAAGGAGGCGAGCGGCTGCAGGTCCAGGTGGTTCGAGACCACCACGGGGATCTCGATGGGCAGGGTGCCGGCGCGCTGCTGGAAGAGCAGGTCGTTGAGGGTGTGCCCGTCCTTGGAGCACATCACGAGGGTGCGCATGCGCTGCGCCGCGTCCCACAGGCCCATGCGCATGCCGAACTCCTCGCGCACCGGCGCGAGCGCCTGCTCGATGTCCTCCCGCGTGGCCGGGGTCACGAACTCCACGCGCATGAAGAAGTCGCCGGTGTCCGGGGAGTCGTACTGCTGCGACTCGGTGATGTCCGCCTCCACGCCCAGCAGGGCGCCCGTCACGGCGTGCACGATGCCCTTGCGGTTCGTGCAGGCCAGCGTGAGCACGCGGGCGTGCTCCGCGCCGGAGGCGGGGGAGGGGCTGGGGGAGAGGGCTGCCGTGTCCATGGCGTCGATGGTAGGCGGTGCCGGCCGCGCGGAACCGCGGGATGACGGGGCTGATCCCTGGTCGGGGGGCCGGGCCCCGTGTCATCCTCAAGACCAGGTTCCCCGCCGCGCGGCGGCGCGGGAAGCAAGACGCGGCGCCCGGCCCGGCCGGTCGCCCCAGACGACCGAGGAGCACCCCCATGCCACAGTCCACCCTCTACTGGATCATCGCGGCGATCATCGTCGTGCTGCTGATCCTGATCATCCTCTCGGTGATCGCCTCCCGCCGTCGTCGTGAGGCCGAGGCCGAGGCCGCCGAGACCCGGCTCGAGCGCCGCGGCACCACCGCGGACACCGCGGACGCCCCGGGTGAGCAGGCGGCCGCCGCCGCCCCGACCCGGCTCTCCCGCCTGGACGAGGTGGCGGCCGAGAAGGACGCGCGCCCGGCGCCGGCCGTGAGGCCCGCCGGGGGTCTGGCTGCGTTCGACACCGCCGCGGCGGACCGCGAGACCGACGAGTCCGGCGCCGGCGTGGCCGGCGGTGCCGGGGTGACCGTGGACCAGCACGACGCCCCGAGCGCCGACGCCGCCGCTCAGACCCACCGCCGCGACGCCGCGGCTCCGGCCACCCGGGGCACTCTGCGCCCCGCTCCGGCGGCGCCGAGCACGGCGCGCGAGGCGGACACCGTGGGCCTGGGCGCGGCCGGTGTGGCCGGCGGCTCCGGCGTCACCCTGGACGAGCAGACGCCCGCGGCGGACGTCCCGGCGACCC